>JAYVAP010000258.1:0-3698 GCA_043750915.1 Spirosoma sp.
GCTCATCAGGAGCCACACAACAAAGACGTGACACGGCCGTAAACAAAACATGCTATTTTTATATATATGAAAATAAAATAATTAGTACATGCTATGCCACTAAGCACGCCCTAAATATGGGCGGCACTTAAAATTATTTGACTGACTGACAGGTAGTTATTGGCGTGAGATGACTTTTTTCCGACCCTCCAAGCCAGGTTCCTCCCGAAACTTACGTACCTTTATTCCCCGTAACGACCTAATCAGGTTTCACTCATGGCAGCTACGGGATTCAAATCAGCCAAATATATCTTCGTCACCGGCGGAGTCACTTCATCACTCGGAAAAGGCATCATTGCCTCCTCTCTGGCTAAACTCCTTCAGGCACGGGGACTTACGGTGACGATCCAGAAGTTCGACCCCTACATTAACATCGACCCCGGTACGCTCAACCCCTACGAACACGGCGAATGCTACGTGACCGACGACGGGGCGGAAACGGACCTTGACCTGGGCCACTACGAGCGCTTTCTGAACCGCCCCACCTCGCAGGCCAACAACATCACCACCGGGCGCATCTACAATAACGTGATCACCCGCGAACGCCGGGGCGATTTTCTGGGCAAAACCGTGCAGGTGGTGCCCCACATCACCGACGAAATAAAAAGAAATATCCGGCTTCTGGGCGATACTGGCGAGTATGACATTGTGATTACCGAAATTGGCGGCTGCGTGGGCGACATTGAGTCGCTGCCATTTGTGGAGGCTGTGCGCCAGCTGAAATTTGAACTCGGCGAGAAAGACACCCTCGTTATTCACCTCACCCTGGTGCCCTACCTGCGGTCGGCGGGCGAGCTCAAAACCAAGCCCACCCAGCACTCGGTCAGGATGCTGCTCGAAAACGGGGTGCAGCCCGATATCATCGCCTGCCGCACCGAGCAACCCCTGCCGCAGGATATCCGCCGGAAAATTGCCCAGTTCTGCAACGTGCAGGTTGCATCGGTAATCGAAGCCATTGATGCCGAAACGATTTATGATGTGCCGCTGCTGATGCAGAAAGAACGGCTCGACCAGCGGGCACTCTATATGCTCGATATCTATAATGACAAAGATGCCGATCTGGATGCCTGGAAAAGCTTTCTGGAACGGCTTAAAAACCCGGGCCATACCGTTACCATTGGCTTAGTGGGAAAATACGTTGAACTGCACGATGCCTACAAATCCATTGCCGAGTCGTTTATTCATGCGGGTGCCACCAACGAATGCAAGGTGCAGCTGGCGTGGATTCAGTCTGAAACACTGGCCGACACCCGCCACTGCGCCGACGTGCTGACTGGCCTCGACGGGGTGCTGGTGGCACCCGGATTTGGGGAGCGGGGCATCGAAGGAAAAATAAACGCGGTGCGCTACGTGCGGGAAAACGGCATTCCGTTCCTGGGTATTTGTCTGGGTATGCAGATGGCCGTGATCGAATATGCCCGCAACGTGATGGGCATCGGCGATGCGCACTCGACCGAAATGGAGCCGGACACCCTCAACCCGGTTATCAGCATGATGGAAACTCAGAAAAGCGTTACCGACAAGGGCGGAACCATGCGGCTGGGTGCCTACGCCTGCAAACTCCGGCGCGACTCGAAAGTGTACCCAATTTATGGTAAAAGTATGATCAGCGAGCGCCACCGCCACCGCTACGAGTTCAACAACGACTACTTAGAGGCATTTGAGCAGGCGGGTTTGCGGCCAACCGGCATTAATCCTGAAACGGGCCTGGTCGAAATTGTTGAGTTGAGCAACCATCCCTGGTTTGTGGGCGTGCAGTTTCACCCCGAACTGAAAAGCACCGTTATGAATCCGCACCCGCTGTTTGTGGCGTTCGTGCGGGCTGCGCTGACCTACAAGCAGCAAAAGCACCGGCCCGACGCACCCGGCCCGGCCGCTGCCCAATTCCCGCCCGGTACGCCGGAGCGGACCACAGAAACCGCCGATGTGGTTGGTTAAGCGGGTGAATAGGCGTAATTTTGCGTGAAATTCGGTTTGTCGTTCATCGTTTGTGGTTGCCAGTAGTTTTTAGTACTGCCCATACCACAGACCGTAAATCACAAACCACAAACCTACCAAATGGATCGTAATCAGATTATTGGCATTGTCCTGATATTGGCTATGCTGGTGGGCTACCAGGTACTGGTGCCCAAACCGGAGCCGGAGAAAAAACCAGCCCAAACAACGCAAACTACCCCACCCAAATCGGCTACCGGACTGGCCGGTGCGGTTTCGGCAACGCCTGCTGCCGGTGTGGTTAGCAAAGGGGGCGCACAGCCGACTGATTCCCTGGCTATCACCCAGGCCGGTGCATTTGCCGCCGTAGCTGTGGGACAGGCCCGCGACATTGTCATTGAAAATAAGGAGGTTAAGCTAACCTTCAGCACCCAGGGTGGGCGGGTGAAAGAGGTGTTGCTCAAGAAATACCACGCCTACAACGACCTCGTCCATCCGCTGGTGCTGATCGACGAGAAAAGCAGCCATACCTCACTCGAACTGCCAACCAATCGGGGCAAAGTCGACCTGCACAAACTGTATTACCAGACAACTGCCCAAAGCGGGGCTGTGGCGGGGCAACCCCAACAGGTTGTGTTCCGGGCGGAGATCGGGCCGGGCCAGTCGGTGGAGCAGGTATATACGATTCCGGTAAGTGGTTATGAGATAAACTATGACCTGAAAATCAATGGCTTAAACAGCGTCGTCGCCAACGATAATGTCCGGTTTTTATGGCAGGACCACATGCGGGCCTATGAGAACGACCTGGCCAACAACCGCCGGGCTGCCACCATCAATTACTTCACTGCCGACGAGAATTTTGAGAAGCTCAAGGAAAGTGAAGCCAGCGAAGAAGCAACGCCCGAAAAGCCTGTTAACTGGTTCACCATCAAGCATAAATACTTTTTGTCGGGCTTCGTCGCCAAAAACTCGCCCCTGCAAAAGACGAATTTCAAGGCTATCGTGGACCCCGCCGACACCAGCGTTGTTAAAACCGCCGTTGCCGACGTGATGCTGCCCATGACCGACCTGAAAGCCGGCAAAGGAAATTACAAATTCTATTATGGCCCCAACGATTTCCAGTTGCTGGGCGATGTGGCCCCCGAGTTCGACCAAAACGTGTACCTGGGCTATTTGATTCTCAAGCCCATCAACAAGTACTTTTTTGTGCCGGTTTTCAACTTCTTAGAGAAGTTTATCAGTAACTATGGCTTGCTGATTATTGCGCTGGTTGTGTTTGTGAAGCTGGTTTTAACGCCTTTAACCTATAAGTCGTATGTCAGTATGGCCAAGATGCGGGTGTTGCAGCCCGAGCTGAACGCCATGAAAGAGCGCGTTGGCGACGACATGGCCAAACAGCAGTCGGAGCAGATGAAAATCTACCAGGAAGTAGGCGTAAGTCCGCTCAACGGCTGTATTCCGGTTATTGCCACCATGCCCATTTTGTTCGCCCTGTTCATGCTGTTTCCGAACCTGATAGAACTGCGGCAGAAACCATTTTTGTGGGCCAGCGACCTCTCTACCTACGATGCCTTCATTACTTTTCCGGCCATTCCGTTCATTGGCAGCCACCTGAGTTTGTTCACAGTGCTGATGACGGCCTCCTCCATTGCCTTTGCTTATTTCAACAACCAGACCACACCAACCCAGCCCGGACCAGTAAACATGAAAGCCCTCAGCTACGT
>JAYVAP010000259.1:0-3191 GCA_043750915.1 Spirosoma sp.
ACGAAGGCAAATCCAACCGCGCGGGCGGCCCGGCCGCTCTTGGATAGGCTGGTATCATCATGTGGCCTTGACGATGATGGCCCTTCATTTTATGCTGGAAAGCCGCATCGAAATGGCTGACGATTTGCCTTTGCTTTCCTGTTCAGACATCAAACTGATGCTGGCCAAGTCGTTACTGAACAAATTGAACCAGTCCGATACGCTCTGGCACGCCATTGAGCAACGGCATCGGCTCCGGTCTCAGAATCCATACCTGTACATTTGCCAAAGTTGCTGGCCGGTCTGGCCCTCGTTGCCATAATAAGTTGGCTCAGAGGCCGTATGCAATAGCCTGTGCAGTTTGTCATTCGGCAAACAAAAAACCCCATTCGGCAACTCAAAACAGGCATTCGGCTTATTCTTTTTGGGATAAGCAACGGGTGGCAGCAACTTTGTTTCTCTGAAGCCCAACACAAAATTATGTACGCACGCTCTTTAGCTCCTCTCGCGTTGTTGCTACCCTCCGTGGCAATGCCTGCCCATGCCAATTCGCCGGGCCTGTTCATTGCCCAGTTCGACCATCTGCTTGGCACCTCGCTGACTGTTAAGCTAATGGCTACATCGTTAACCGTGGCCCGGCAAGCGGAACAATCGGTTTTGGCCGAAATAGCCCGGCTCGAAACGGTGCTGAGCAGCTATCAGCCCGATAGCGAGTTCAGCCGGTGGATGGCGGCTCCGATCCAGAAAGCCGTTGCCGTTTCCGACGACTTGTTTGCCGTTCTGAGTGGTTTCGACCATTGGCGGGCGCAAACCAATGGGGCCATCAACGCAGCCGCCGAACACCTGAGCCAACGTTGGCAACAAGCCAACCAAAACCAACTTGCTGAGACTGATCTACAAGAAGCATTGGCCGTGGTTAATCAAACCCATTGGTCGCTTGATTCTGAAAATCAGACGGTTACTCGCTTGACTAATGCACCATTAAAACTTCATACGTTTGCCAAAAGCTATGTGTTGGAGCAGGCGGCTGCTATTGCATTTGCCACTCCGGGAGTCGATGGGTTGGTGTTGAACAGTGGGGGTGACCTCGTTGTACGGGGCCACTGGCACGAGCCGGTAGCCGTGGCCAATCCTCGCGCCGATGCCGAAAACTCGGCTCCCATCGCCCGCCTGAGCGTGCAAAACCATGCTGTAGCCACCAGTGGCGACTATCGCCGTAGCCTGAAAACCGGGGGCGAATGGGTGTCGCACATCATGGACACCCGCACGGGTCAGCCTGCCCGCGAGATCATCAGCGCGACGGTGGTACACCCCGATGCCGTAACGGCGGGGGCATTGGCCACGGCTTTCAGTGTGCTGACTCCGTCGGAAAGTGCGGTGCTGGCCGCCAAACTACCCGGCACCGAGTATCTGCTTATCACTCAGGAAGGGAAATCAATAACCAGCTCAAACTGGCCGGGTAGTACCGTGCCCAATGCAGAAATTACACGCAACGGCCCGTCCACAACGGCGCACCTGCTCTCTATTTCGGCCAAAGACAAGCCGTGGAACCCAAATCAGGAACTCCTTATTTCGCTCGAAGTGGCCCGAATTGAAGCAGGGATGTTTGAAAAAGGGCCACACCGGCCATTTGTAGCCGTTTGGATTGAAGACGAAGCCGGGAAACCCATTCGGCAACTGGCCCTGTGGTATAACAAACCCCGCTGGCTGCGCGACCTGCGGGAGTGGTATAACCTCCATACGGGCGATGCTGCTTCGGTGACGAGTGCCACTCGTTCGCCGGGGCGATATACGCTTGCCTGGGATGGTAAAGACGACAAAGGGCAATTGGTGAACCAGGGAAAATACACCGTCCTGATCGAAGCCGCCCGCGAACACGGCAGCTATCAGTTGATTCGGCAGGTGATGGACTTTAACGGAAAAACAAAACAACAAACCCTCAACGGCAATGTCGAAATCGCAACCGCAGCCCTGGATTACCGCGAAAAAGCACCAACTCGCTAACGGTCAATCGGCGAGGGTTCGACCAGCGCGCGGGATACGTTGGGCAGGACTGGCCCGTTGGCTGCACCTTTATCTGTCGGTCGTGAGTTTTGTGCTGGTGCTGTTTTTTGCCGTTACGGGCCTGACGCTTAACCATACTGACTGGTTTGATGATGCTGTGCGAACAACGCAGATGACCGGAAAGCTAAACCCGTTGTGGGTGGCCGGAACAGACACCGCAACGGTGAATAAACTGGCTGTTGCCGAATATCTGCGAGCCACGCACCAACTGAAAGGAAGCGTTAGTGAGTTTCGGGCCGACGACCGGCAATGCGCCCTTTCGTTTCGTGGCCCCGGCTACTTTGCCGATGTGTTTGTTGACCGACCGGCTGGCACCTACCAACTTACCGAAACGCGCTTAGGCTTGGTGGCTGTGATGAACGACCTGCACAAAGGCCGCGACACGGGCCGTGGCTGGGTTTGGGTGATCGACCTGTCGGCTCTATTCATGACTTTGGTGTCCATAACGGGCCTGTTGTTGTTACTCGTGCTCAAAAAACGGCGGGTCAGTGGTCTCTGGTGGCTGCTCTCCGGGGCTGTTGCGAGCGGGCTGGCCTATTGGCTACTGGTACAATAAAATCGGCTTTTCTGACTAGTGCTACATCCAGTTCGGCTCGGTGAAGGCACCACCGTGGACGTATTTTTACAGTACCCGCCCGAATCTGTAGAGACGACGGTAAAGCCGCCCATCCGGTCGGAATCTATGCCATATACCCATTGTGATGCTCATGGCCAAAGCCGACCCCAAAGACCGGATGCAGGGGCTGGAACTCGGTGCCGACGATCACCTGCTGGCCGAGCGCGGATGGGAGTTTTTCTCGGAGGGCAAACGTCGGCAAGACCTGATTCGGCACGGGAAACTGATTTCGTTGGCCAAGAGTCGCGGAAAAACAGTGCAGGATTTTCAGGTGCGGTTCCCAATTCCTCAACAGGAGAAAGATGCGAACCGAGCCATTGTGCAGAATCAATGATATTAATAGGTTGGAATAGTATGTTTATGGGCCGGGCGTTTGCCCGGCCTGTTAAATTACAGCCAAATCCGCTTACTTTAGCTACTCATAGTGATTGATAACTGATTGAACCATGCCCAAAACAAACCTCAAACCAACCATTATTTATAAAGCCAACCGGGTAATGGTTGTCCTTTTGGCCCTCACCCTTGTCCTGAC
>JAYVAP010000260.1:0-2444 GCA_043750915.1 Spirosoma sp.
CTGGTCGTGAGGGTGCAGGTCACCCGGATCAGGGGAGCCGTGCCGGCGCGGGTAAATTTGAGGGCGTTGCTGAGCAGATTCTGAAACAGCTGGTGTAACTGGAGAACGTCTCCGGTAACGGTTGGCAAAGGCTCAATTTCGGTGCGTGCGCCCTTATCGATCAGGAGCGTGTCCAAATCGGTCAGTACGTTGGCTAATACCTGGTTCAGGTCGATTGGCCCGAACGCGTCCTGATTGCTGGCGGCCCGCGAGAAAGTGAGCAAATCCTGAATCAGCGTTTGCATGCGCAAAGCCGCCGACTGCATCCGCCCAATCAGGTCGGCTCCGGCCTCGCCGAGCACCGCTGCATACTCATTTCGGAGCATATCGCCAAAAGCCGTTACTTTCCGCAACGGTTCCTGCAAATCGTGGCTGGCCACGTAGGCAAACTGCTCCAAATTGGCGTTCGATTTCCGTAGTTCTTCAATCAGGATATCGGTTTGCTGCTGGGCCTGCTTGCGCTCGGTAATATCCATGAACGAAATAACCAGCCCCTTTCCATCGCGGGGTGTTGCCGCTGAATCGAGCCAGATATCCGTTTCACCGGTAAACAGGCGGGCTTCCATGCGCTCGGCCTGTTGGGTGCTGATCACCCGTTTATACATGGCAAACAAGCCCATTTCTAAGTTCTGTGGGTACAAATCGAGTAAATTTCGCCCAATCAATTCGGTTGCTGGCGTACGCAGGTATTTTTCGGCTGCCTGGTTAACCGAGAGAATCTGTAAATCGATTACCTCTCCGGCGGCATCATAGACAGCGTCGTAGGACATCACCCCGTTCAGCGCACCGTCGAGCAGGGTGCGCACAAACGCTGCCTGCTGCTGCTGGGTTTGCTCAGATCGTTTCAGGTGGGTCTGGTCGTTGAACGTGATCACAAATCCATCGCCCAGTTTAACAACCGCCACATCATACCAGCCATCAACGCCATTGGCCTCGTAGGCCGTCTCGAAGCGAGCGGGTTTCCCGGTCTCAACGACCTGCACGTACATATCGAAAATGGGGGGGGCTATATTAACCGGAAACAGGGTCAGCATGGTATTGCCGAGGGGCGATTCGGTCAGGCTCAGCACCTGCATGGCTACCCGATTGATTGTCTGGAATCGGAAATCGACAATGGCGCCCGATTTTTGGTTGGGGGCAGGCAACCGAACAGCCTCGTAGGTGATGATCCCATTCATGGATGCGTTCAGCACGCTTTCCGTGCGCCGGTCCTGCTCCGCCTGGCTGGCTTCAACTCGTTTGCGGGCGGTTATGTCCAGGAGTGTGGCCACAAATCCGTCGTTCAGGCATGTTACGGAAGCATCAACCCATAAATCGAGGTAATCGACGCAGAATTCATTCCGCATTTCCCCGCCCGATTCAACCAGGTCGATGAGCAAACCCAGTAAACCCGTCGAAACCGCTGAGGCATAGGTCTGGCAAAGGGTGGTCTGCTGCATCTGGGCAAACGGCAGACGGGTCATTTGCTCGGCTGCCCGGTTGGCAAATGTGGCCCGGAAATCATGGATGATGCCCTGCGCATCGCGGATGGATTCAAAGGCGAGCGTTGGCGTTGGCGACTGGTTCAGGATGGCCAGCAGAAAAGGCCATTGGTTGGCTTCCTGGTTGATTGGGGCGGGGAGCATCAGGCAGTAACGATTGGATGACAAGTTCTACAAAATGGGGAAAATTCTGCGCAGGTCAGCAAAATTTTTGTTAAACCAAGTTGGCTCATGATCTGTCTTAACAAGGTAAAGTGCAAGGTAATAGGCCCATTGGCTGTCATTTGGGTAGTTCTGGCACGAATTTAACCTATTATACCACAAGAACGGAAACACTTTCTGTTTACAAACCAATCACGCAACGATTATGAAAAACCTAACAAAAACATGTCTGGCAGCCGCCCTGCTAACGGGCGGTGCCCTGTTCCTGACCCCATCAGATGCCGCAGCCCAGAGCCGCGTGCGGACGGGCATTAAGGGTGGTCTCAACGCCAGTTCGCTGTTCTACGACGGACAGGGAGTAAGCAAGAAAAGCGAGCGAATTGGCTTCCATGCTGGCGTGTTCGCGCAAATTCCGGCGGGCGAATTCTTTGCCATTCAGCCCGAGTTGCTCTACATGACAAAAGGCGCATCGGCCAACTACAATGTGCTGGGCTTCAATGGCACCAACACCTTCAAGCTGAACTACGCCGAATTACCTGTGCTGGCAACGTTCAAAATCGGGCAGGCGGTGGAGTTGCAGGCCGGGCCGTATGTGGGCTACCTGCTGAACTCCAACCTGAATTCGAATGGGGACTTTGGCACCGGCATCAATGCCATTAACCGCAACAATTTCAACAAGATAGACTACGGTATTGCCGGAGGCCTGAACATTTATTTTGGCAAAGCCTTCGTGGGTGCCCGCTACGAACAGGGGTTGCAGCG
>JAYVAP010000261.1:0-16380 GCA_043750915.1 Spirosoma sp.
TCCGCACAAACCCGGTGCGGGTGCTGTTTCTAAGGCGGTGCGCGGTTCATAAAATAATTGTTAAGGTTTGTGATTTGTTCGGGGAGGTGTCCATTTGGGCTCCTTTTTGGGGAAGATGCCCACGCCCACCCAATTCCATAAAAGGCGGTGAAAAAAAAACGCCTGCGGGCCGCTCACGCCCCCAACCCGGCAGGCTGCATTAGGGTATGCCCTGACAATTGACTTATAATTTTGGCGTTTGGCGGGCTGGAAACGACAAACGTTTCGGCCCGGCACATCGTTATTGCCCCGTACTTCCGCTACAAAATGACGACCCCATGCAACGTTTCTGCCTGTCGCTGAGCCTGCTCTTGAGTGCCACACTGGTACTGGCGCAGCCCGTTCATACCCCTAAACCGCCCAAAAAACCGGCCCGAACGGTGACTCCGCCCGCCGGAGCACCCAACCTGAACGCCCCCATTCCGCCCGACCCCGATGTGAAGGTGGGCAAACTACCCAATGGACTGACCTATTACATCCGGAAAAATACCGAGCCGAAAAATCGCGCTGAACTCCGGCTGGTGATCCGGGCGGGATCGGTGCTGGAAACCGATGCGCAACGCGGACTGGCTCACTTTATGGAGCATATGGCCTTCAACGGCACCAAAAACTTCCCCAAAAATGAACTGGTCAATTTCCTGCAATCGGCGGGGGTGCGCTTCGGTGCCGACCTGAACGCCTATACCGGCTTCGACGAAACGGTTTTTCAGCTGCCCGTGCCTACTGATTCGGCCCGGCTGTTTGAGCGTTCATTTCAAATTCTGGAAGACTGGGCGCACAACGCCACCATCGACCCGGCCGAAGTAGAGAAAGAGCGGGGCGTGGTGCTGGAAGAACGACGGCTGGGACGCGGTGCCGGTCAGCGAATGCGCGACACCTATTTCCCCCCGTTGCTCAACAATTCCCGCTATGCCAGTCGCCTGCCCATTGGTACTGAAGAGGTCCTCAAAACGTTTACGCCCGCAACGCTGAGGCAGTTCTACAAAACCTGGTATCGGCCCGATTTGATGGCGGTGATTGCCGTGGGCGATTTTAACGCCACGGCCGTAGAAGCCATGATCCGCGAAAAGTTTGGGCGGATCAGGGCGGTGAAATCAGCAATACCCCGCGTTGAATATGAAATTCCGGCCCACAAAGACACCAAAGTTATTATTGTGACCGACCCCGAGCAGCCCAACACGGTGGTGCAGGTTATTTATAAGCGGCCCCAAATTAACCAGCTAACCCTGAACGACCTGCGAGAAAGCATCAAGCGGGGCCTCTTTAACACCATGCTTGGCAATCGGATTCAGGAACTGACCCAGCAGGCCAATCCGCCATTTTTGGGTGGCTACAGCAACTACAGCAGTTTTCTGGGTAATCTGGACGCGTTTACATCGCTGGCCGTAGCCAAAGAAGGCAATGTTGAGCGAGCCATCCGGGCCGTGCTGGACGAGAACGCCCGCGTGAAACAGTTTGGCTTCACCGCCACTGAACTGGCCCGCGCCAAACAGGAATTTTATACCAGCGTGGAGCAGGCATACAGCGAGCGCGACAAAACTAAGTCGGCTAATTTTGTGAACGAATACGTGCAAAATTTCACGGATAAAGACCCGTACACGAGCATTGATTTTTACTTTGATTTCCTGAAAAAACAACAGCCCGGCATCACCCTGGCCGAAGTGAACGCGCTGGTGGATACCTTTATCCGCAACGAAAACCGGGCTGTCATTGTGATGGCACCCGAAAACCGGGACGCCGGACCGGACAAAGCCAAACTGCCCACCGTCGATCAGATTATCAGCTACGTCAACGACGCGGGCAAAGGTCTTACCGCTTACGACGATAAAACCCTCGACGCGCCCTTAGTGCCCACTCCGCCAACGCCGTCGCCGGTAGCCAACGAGCGGGAAATCAGCGAACTCGGCCTAACCGAGTGGACCCTCCGCAATGGTGTTCGGGTGGTACTGAAGCCAACGACGTTTAAAAACGATCAAATCCTGTTTTCGGGCAGCAGCTTCGGCGGCACCTCGCGCTATGGTCTCAACGACTTTATGTCGGCCCGGTATTCATCGACGCTGGCGACGCTGGGCGGCACGGGGGCCTATAATCAGATTCAGCTGGGCAAGTTTCTATCGGGTAAGCAGGTTAATGTTTATCCCTACGTGAGCGAGTTGGGTGAGGGCATCAGCGGCAGCACGACCCCCAAAGACCTGGAAACGGCCCTGCAACTGCTCTACAGCTATTTTACGCAACCCCGCAAAGATGCCGATGTGACAGCGGGCTTCCTTTCGAACCAGCGAAGTGCGTTACAGAATCAGATCGATACGCCAACGCCACAGCGGGCTTTTCAGGACACGGTGGCTGTTACGCTGGGTGCCAACAACGCGCGTCGGCAACCGCTGAGACTCGCCGATCTGGACAACATAAACCCCGACCGGGCACTGGCAATATATAAGGAACGTTTTGCCGACGCAGGGGATTTTACGTTTTGTTTCGTGGGCAATTTCACCGAAAAAACCCTCCGGCCCTTAGTTGAACTGTATCTGGGCGGCCTGCCCTCCCTATCGGCAACGGCACCGGACAAAAAAGAAAAATTTGTTGATCTTGGCATTCGTATTCCGGCCGGGTCGATCAGCAAAACCGTGTATCGGGGCGTAGACCCAAAAGCCACCGTGCAATTAGTCTACAGCGGGGACCTGGTCTGGTCGCCCGAAAACACAACCCAGATTGATGCACTGGCCGAGGTGCTGGAGATCAAGCTCATTGAGAAACTCCGCGAAGAAGAAAGTGGGGTCTATGGCGTGTCGGCCAGTGGTTCCTATGCCAAATATCCTGTGCCACGCTATACTTTTCGCATTGGCTTCGGCTGCGCACCCGACAACGTGGAAAAACTCATTGCCCGAACCCGCGAAATTATTGACAACCTCAAACAGCAGGGAGCACTGCCGGGCGACATTGCCAAGTTCAAAGCCGAAACCCGGCGCGAAACCGAATTGCAACTCAAAGACAATCAGTTTTGGCTCGGGTATCTGCAAAATCAGTACTACAACAACGACAACCCAACTGAGATTCTGCGCGAAGCCGAGCTGCTGAAAAAAGTAACCCCGGAGAGCACCAAAGAAGCGGCCACCACTTATTTCGGCAACAACATGATACGGCTGGTGCTGATGCCCGCAAAAAAGCCCTGATTAGCACCTCCCCTCCTGCCAACCGATAATCCTAAACCCAAACCCATCAGTCACCAATGGGTTTGGGTTTAGGAAACCCGCCCAACTGCCACGTTTGTAAGTGGCCGTTTCTGTTTGATAAAATCAGCACCGCCACGCCCGGAAAACGGCGCAGCAGCTGGCGGTACTGCCGCTGGTTATGCGCCACGCTGAAGACTTTGGTGAGCGCGTCGGCCCGCCAGCCGTCGGGTGCCCAAACCGTGGCCCGCACAAAATGACGTAAACCCAGGCCCGAACGCGGATTCATTACGTGCGAATAGCGTCGGCCCCGGTAGTCGAGGTGCCGATAGGCATCGCCGGAGGTGGTGATGGCCGCATTTTCGAGCCAGATCACCGTGGAGTTGAGGGCAACCGACCATTTTCCTGTGCCTGCCAGCACATCGCCCCCCAGGTCAATCAGGAACGAATGAATGCCCAAACTGCGCAGGACGCGGGCGGCTGCGTCAATGGCAAATCCCTGCCCGATGCCCCCCACATCCAAGCGCATGTTGGGGCGCAGCAACCGCGCCGACTGCGTGGCGGTGTCTAACTGCAAAAAGCGGTAGCCCACTGCCCGCCGTGCCCTCTGGCGTTGCGCAGCGGTGGGAAATTGGCCCTGCCGAACGGCCCTGCGCCACAGCAGTGACAACGGCCCAATGGTTGGATCGAAGCGACCGTTTGACAGTCGGGCAATGGTGAGGGATTTTTGTAGCACATTGAACAAATCGGGCGAAATGGGTACCCAGCGGTTTTGCCCGCCCGTTGCCGACAGGCGGTTGATTTCGGAGCCGTCCTGGTAGTCGCTCAGGCACTGGTTGAGCGAATCCATCCGGGCGTTCACGGCTCTGCTGGCCCGTTGAGCCGTCAGGCTGTCGGCTGCGCGCAGGGTTAGGGTGAACTGGGTGCCCATGAGACCGCGCCGGAACGAAAAACGCGGCTCATCCGGTTGCGCACAGGACGGGCCTGGCAAAAAAATGGCCGACAGCGTCAGGTAAATCAGAAACCAAACAGACAAACGGGTATTCACGTGTTAGGGTGGAGCAATCCGGCCAAATCGACGCAGCTATGGTAACGATCAAAAATAAATTTATCCTGCTGGCAGCCGGTTTCTGGCTGTCGGGCTTAGTGCTGACTTTGTTGGGAGCTTATGGCAAAAAACACCAGTGGGATGCCACGGGCGTGTTGCTCACGGGCGGTATTTCGGCGCAGGCCCTGGGTTTTGGATTGCTGGGTTTTGCCATTATGCAGGCCGTTTTCAGAAAAAAGTAAGCTGGAATCAGTTGGGTCAGGTCCGGAACAAGTCGTTGATGACAAACTGAAAATCGGGCACAACGGGAGACGCTGCGCAAACGTCATTGCGTTTATAAACCCGGATATCGTCGGGCGATGTGTAGGCGTATATTTTCTCTTGCTTAGGTATGATATACCAGACTAACTGCACCCCGGCATCGAAATAATCCTGCACTTTTTCGATCACATCATTCTGAGATTCTGAGTCGGACAGAACTTCGATGGTGAAGACAGGCATCACTCGCTCACCGGCCCGTGTCGCCTTTATTTGCGCTGCGCTAAAAAACGCCAGGTCTGGCACCCGTTTTCTAAGGGCATCTACATACGAATCAAATTCTGTAAGTAGATTATCACCGTCCCCGAAAGCGGCTGTTTTAACAAACTGCCGGACCAAAAAATCGACGATAAATAACTCCTCCTGTTTCATAGCGGGTTTGCGGATGATCCGACCCCGGACGAACTCGTAGTTGAAGTCGGTTTTTCGGCGGGAAAGCCACATCTCGAACTCAGCAACCGTTTGCGGAGCTGACTGCCGTTTTCTGCGGGGTGGCGTTATGGCTGTTTCCATGGTGAAAGTGGCTGTTTCTCAAAGATACTGATTTTGAAGGTAGTCCGGGTTGTTAGACCCGCGCCAGCTTGTTACGCAGCATCATGTCGGCCAGCACCAGCGCGGCCATTGCTTCTACAATGGGCACGGCGCGGGGCACCACGCACGGATCGTGGCGGCCCTTGCCCGACACTGTCACTGCCTGCCCGCTCACATCTACGCTATCCTGATCCTGCATAATGGTGGCCACGGGTTTAAAGGCCGTGCGAAAATAAATGGCTTCGCCGTTGCTGATACCGCCCTGAATGCCACCCGACTGATTGGTTTTGGTGCGCACCCGCCCGGCTTCATCCGTATAAAACTCATCGTTATGTTCGGAGCCAAGCTGCTTTACCCCGGCAAAACCGCTGCCGTACTCAAACCCTTTCACCGCGTTGATGCTGAGCATGGCTTTTCCCAGTTCGGCGTGTAGTTTATCGAACACGGGTTCGCCCCAGCCCACCGGCACGCCCGTGCAAACGCAGTCGACGATGCCGCCGATGGAGTCGCCCCGTTTGCGGATTTCGTCAATATATTGAAACATGCGTTCGGCCATTTCGGGGTCGGGGCAGCGAACGGCGTTTTCTTCGGCCAGTGCCAGGTTCAGTTCGGTGTGGGGTTTGTTTAAGGTCAGGGTTCCCACCTGCGACACGTAGGCCTGAATATGAACGCCCTGGCGGGCCAGCAGGAGTTTGGCCACGGCACCGGCTGCCACGCGGGCCGCCGTTTCGCGGGCCGACGACCGCCCACCACCCCGATAATCGCGGGAGCCATATTTGGTTTGGTACGTATAGTCTGCGTGGGAAGGCCGGAACTGCTGCGCAATATGACCGTAGTCTTTGCTGCGCTGATCGGTGTTGCGAATCATCAGCGCAATGGGTGTGCCCTGCGTTTGACCCTCAAACACGCCCGACAGCACCTCAAATTCATCGGCCTCGCGCCGTTGGGTTGTAATGCGCGACTGGCCGGGTTTGCGCCGGGCGAGTTCGTTCTGAATAAAATCGGTGTCGAAGGTCAGCCCTGCGGGGCAACCGTCGATGACCACACCGATACCCGGCCCGTGCGACTCGCCGAAGGTAGATATTTTAAATACGCTTCCGTAGGTACTGCTCATAGGAATGGATGGTGGCTATTGGCACAGGGCTGGCGCAAACGCCGGCTGGCAATTACTTCTTAAAAAACACAAAGATCATGCCCAGGAGCATCAAAACAATCAGGACGTTGGCCCCGGCCCGAATCAGCACCGGAATACTAAGGGGTTGATGTTGGCTGTCGAGTGCGCTGATGCCCGCGTAAAGTGACTGGCCGGATGCCAGCGCGGCATCGCCCGACGCTGCCGACGTACCCGACGGGGCAAACGTTTCGGCGGTGGCCAGCGCATTGGCATCGCCCGCCTGCACCTGAAGGTGGGGCCGGAGCGTATCGTACCGCGCCCGCAGCGGATCGAAGTAGATCCATTGAAAACGGTCGGCCAGCGAAATCGTGCCGGTTTGGCGGGGTATGATAAAGTAAGTGAACGTTTTCTGACCCGTAACCCAATCGCCTTCGTGGCGGATGGTGTGGTGCTCATCGGGCGGAAACACGTCGGCCGGTATCGTTTTGGCTGGCACGGTTGCCGTGGGCAGCATGGCCACGTTGCCCTCACCGGTGATGGTGAAGCCGTAGCGAACGCTTTCGCCCACCCGCACGCGCTGCCGGTCCAGTTGCTCGGTCAGCCGGAACGCCCCCACCGCTACCTGCTCCCGCAGTGGGTGCAGGGGCAGGGCGCGAACGATGACGGTAACGGGTTTGCTGGTGAACAAAACGGTTTGGGCCTCCGCCGAGGGTGGACCAATTTTGGGTCGGGGCCGCAACAGCCGCAGCGTTACGGCGGGCAAGGTTAGCCGCTGGGTGGAAATGGGGTAAAAAACGGACTGGTACAGCATAATTTGCCGGAATTTCCGCTGGCCAATCATAACCGGAAGGGGCTTCAGTTCGGTAATGGGGCGGTTTTCTTCCCAGGCGTTGGCAGGCCTGATTGTTTTGATAATTGCCCCCAACTGCCGGTCGAGGGCGGTCAGCGTAAGTTCGTAGGGATAACTATCGGCCACAAAAAGCGACAGCGACAGCCCAACACCTTCGCCCCGATACAAGACGGGTTTGGACACGCGCACCCGCAAAAAAGCCTCACCACCCGGCAGCGGGGGGGCGGGGACATTGGTCGTTGCTGTTGCCGATGGCAGCACCACCAGCACCGCCCCCTGCGATGACAACACCCCGCCATCGACGGTCATGCTAAAAGGAGCCAGTACAAAACGACCCGCCAGCCGGGCCTGATAGCTTTGGGTGATGACCTGACCGATGACCCCGTTTTTTTCGCCGTTGTCGGTTGCCGTTACGCGCGTTGAAATGCCTTTCTTGGTAAAACCCGGAATGTCGGGGAAGGTCAAAACCGGGCGGTTATCGCTGTTGGCAATGGTAACGGAGATGGCAAAAGACCGTTCGATAGGAAAAGATAGCGACCCCAATTCAATAAAAGACTGACTGTTAGACGTTTGGCTAAAACAGATGACGGGGGAGCAAATTAATAATACAAGAAAAATGCGGAATATTGCAAGCATCATTGTTATTTTTGGGCAACAATTAGTAACGTGAGCCGTTAACTTTTCAGTAAGGAGGGAGGGTAACGGATTTTGTGCCTTCAATGCTTTCTATCGTCTTCTTTAACCAATAAAAATATTATCTCATGCTTTCGATGCTTGAATACATCAAAACGATCCTTCAGAAGGTGAGTTTCGATAAGGCACTGTTCGAGAAAGAACTGGCCAAAGCGATCAAAATGCTCGTTCCTGATGAAGTAAAACAGCTTAAACGGTGGTGTTACGCGCAGTTTGGTAAAATATACCGGGTTGTGCTGAACCGTTGTTTCGACCGGGTTCGGTTTACCTAATCCTGTTTATTTTCCTGCATGAATCACTCAAACCCGGCCCTACAGCCGGGTTTTTTTAGGATATATCCCGCCCTGATGATACACTCACCCGGTCGCCCATGTCAGGAATATCAACCTGCGCAAAGCCCGCTGCCCGTAGTTTTTCTTTCCAGATCAACTGCTTTTCGTATTCGCCATGCACTAAAAACACCTTTTTGACCTGGGCGGGGTCCTGGCAACTTAGAAATTGCAGCATCTCGCGGTAGTCACCGTGGGCCGAAAACGAATCCATAATTTCTACCCGTGCGTTTACAGGGTACCGTTCGCCAAAAATGGTTACTTCTTTATCGCCCCGTTTCAGGGCACCACCCAAACTGGATGGCGATGCGTAGCCCACCATCAGAATGGTGGTGGCCGGGTTCTGGATATTATTTTTGATGTGATGTTTGATGCGCCCGGCCTCGGCCATACCCGATGGCGCAATGATAATGCAGGGTTCCTCGCTGGCGTTGATGGCTTTGGAGCCTTCCACGTCTGGCACGTAATGCAGATTCGGGAAGTTGAAGGCATCGCCATCTTTTTTGATGTATGCCAGTATGTCAGGGTTGAAATCTTCCTCATGATCCCGCATCACCTGCGTGGCTTTCACCGACATGGGGCTGTCGATATAAACCGGCAGCCGGGGCAGTTTTCCGTCATTTTCCAACTGGTCGAGTGCGTATATCAGTTCCTGCGTCCGGTCCACGGCAAAGGCGGGAATAAGGAGTTTACCCCGTTTTTCCACGCATGTTTCCCGAACAATCCGGAGCAGGTGGGCCTTCATATCGGGTTCGGCCTCGTGCAGCCGGTCGCCGTAGGTCGATTCGCAGATGATGTAGTCGGCCTGCGGAAACGGTTCGGGCTTACGCAGGATTTTATCGTCTGGCCGACCAATATCGCCACTGAAGGCAAGCTGAGTTGTTTTGTCTGCTTCGCGGATAGTCAGGCTAATGGCTGCGCTGCCAAGCAGGTGGCCCGCGTCGGTGAGGAGTCCCGTTACGGCATCGCCAACGGCAAAAGGCTGGTTGTAGCCAACGGCCACCATCTGGCCCAATGCCTGCCGAACGTCGGCTTCGGTATACAACACGTTGAGTTCGGGTTGGCCCCGGCGGCTGCGTCGGTCGTTAACACGTTTGAGGTCGCGCTCCTGAATACGGGCACTGTCCATGAGCATCACTTCGCAGAGATCGAGCGTGGCGGCTGTCGTATAAATTGGGCCCCGGAAGCCCTGCGCCACTAAGCGCGGAATCAGGCCCGTGTGGTCGATGTGGGCGTGCGACAGCACCATGTAGTGGACACTGGCCGGGTCGAAGCCAAACGACTGGTTCATTTCGTCGGTGTTGATGCCCTGAAACAGCCCGCAGTCGAGCAGAATCCGGGTACCATCGGCAAGGGTAAGCAGGTGTTTGCTGCCCGTGACGGTGCGGGCGGCCCCAAAAAATTGAATGGTCATCGCGTTAGGAACGTATAGGTAGAGCTGGTATTTTCGCGTTGATACGATAGGACCGGGCGTGACAAAGAAACGCAGATATTGACGGACTTGTCTATTGCAGGCGTGAAAAGAACAGTAAGCTGGGCTAAAAAAATGGGGAAATGGCGGTCTGTTTGGGCTGTTGGGCTGATTATGCTGTTAACTTTCGGACTGGATTATTGGCTGCCCATCCAGACGGTGGTTCCCTATTCAACGGTCATCACCGCCCGCGACGGGTCGATTCTGCACGCGTTTTTGAGCCGCGACGACAAGTGGCGGCTGTATGCCGAGCTGTCGGAGATCACGCCCGAACTTCGCCGGGCCATTTTGTATAAAGAAGACAAGTATTTTTATTACCACCCCGGTTTTAACCCGGTGGCCCTGCTGCGGGCCGCCGGGCGTAACCTGCTCACGGGTCGGCGAACGTCGGGGGCATCCACCATTACCATGCAAACGGTGCGGCTGCTTCGGCCCCGCGCCCGCACCTACGGCAACAAAATAATCGAACTGCTGCGGGCTATGCAGCTGGAGTGGCACTATTCTAAAGACGAAATTTTGCAGTTGTACCTGAACCTGATTCCGTACGGGGGCAATATTGAGGGGCTGAAATCGGCATCAATGCTATATTTTGGCAAGCCGCCCCTGCTGCTGAGTCTCGCCGAACTCACCACGCTGACCATTATTCCAAACCGCCCGTCGAGCCTGCGATTAGGTCTCGACAATGCGCGGGTGGTGCAGGCCCGCAACCGCTGGCTCAACCGATTTCGGGCGGCCCGCACTTATGACGAAACCACGCTGACCGATGCCCTCGCCGAGCCACTTACGGCCTACCGCCACGATGCGCCCCGGCTGGCCCCGCACCTGTCGGCCCGGTTGCGGGCCGAGCAGCCCGGGCAACCCATCATCCGGTCGACCCTGAACCCGGCCACGCAGGCCATCGCCGAGCAACTCGTTGGCAACTACGCCAATCGCATTCGCATCAACGATATCCACAACGCAGCCGTGCTCATTGTGGATAACCGCACGCGGGAAGTAGTTGCTTATGTGGGCTCGGCCGACTTTGGCAATACCCTCGATGGCGGGCAGGTCGATGGTGTTCGGGCGGTGCGGTCGCCGGGCAGTGCGCTTAAACCGCTGCTCTACGGATTGGCTTTCGATGCGGGCATCTGCACCCCCAAAACCAGGCTGAACGATGTGCCCACTAATTTTAGCGGCTACGAACCCGATAATTATGACCGCCGGTTCAACGGGCCTGTCACGGCGGAGTTTGCGCTGGCCAATTCGCTCAATATTCCGGCGGTGTGGCTGCTCCGCGAAATGGGCACCCCCGTGCTGGTATCGGCTTTGCAGAAAGCCGGTTTCCAGACCGTAAAAAAACAGGCCAGAGACCTGGGGTTGTCCATGGTTCTGGGCGGCTGTGGGGTTACCCTGGAAGAGATGACGCGGCTGTATGCGGGCCTGGCCAATGGGGGCGTGGTTGATGGGTTGGTGTTCAGGCACCCGACCCCGGCGAGTGGCACCATTCCCCCGAAAAAAGGAACCGGCCCGACTGGCTTTTCTGCTGCCGAAAAAAGAACAACGGCGGGGGTAAACCTCATCTCTCCCGAAGCGGCCTACCTCGTTACCCACACCCTCACCCAAATTACCCGCCCCGACCTGCCCAATAACTTCGACAACAGCTATCACCTCCCGCGCATTGCCTGGAAAACCGGCACTTCCTATGGTCGGCGCGATGCCTGGAGCGTTGGCTATAACCAGCACTACACGATTGGCGTGTGGGTTGGGAATTTTTCGGG
Source organism: Spirosoma sp. (assembly GCA_043750915.1). Taxonomy (GTDB): domain Bacteria; phylum Bacteroidota; class Bacteroidia; order Cytophagales; family Spirosomataceae; genus Spirosoma. Next base: position 11,318 of record JAYVAP010000261.1, read on the forward strand.
GCTGGGCGTGGCCGAACTGAGCGGAGCCAACACGGCCACCCCCCTGCTGTTTCAGCTCTTCAACGCCCTCGACTACAACGCACCCAACGGTTGGTTTCAGCCACCCACCGGCCCGGCCAGCCGCTTAGCCCTGCGGCTTGTTTGCCCGGAAACGGGCGATATTCCCGGCGACTCCTGCCTGAACCCAGTTACCGATTTTCAGATCATGGGTGTGTCGCGGCACCGCCCGTGCCAGCACCGAAAAATGGTGCTGACCAACCCCGCCGGTACGCTCACCTATTGCCCCTACTGCCAGCCCAATGCCGGCGTGGTGCGCCGGTCCTATCCCAATCTGGCACCGGAAGTGGTTGCGTTTTATCAGAGCCGCCACATTCCGTTTGCGCCGATGCCACCCCACAACCCCGCCTGCGAGCAGGTATCCGGCGCATTGTGGGGCACAGCGGGCCGGGCGGGGCCGCTGATTACCAGTCTCAACGAAGGCAGCGAATACTACATCAACCCCGCACAACCCGCCCAGCTGTCGTTGGGTTGCCAGGCCGACAACGATGTGCGGGCGGTTTTTTGGTATCTGAACGATAAATTCTACCGCAAGGCCCGCCCTGCCGAAATTGTGTTTTTCAGGCCCCGGCCCGGCGCGCTGAAAATCTCCTGTGCTGATGACCGGGGCCACCACAGCGACCTGCGCGTGCTGATAAAAAGCGAATAGTACGGGCAGGATTTGGCTTTTCCCTGATTTATGGGGAATTTTCCACCCTAATAGCCAACCGCAGATTCCTTATGAAGATTTTATCACTCGTGGCGGCTCTGCTGCTCACCACCGTTGGGTTTGCCCAGCAGGCTGTCGATCCCGCTCAAGACCCCACCGCCATTGGCAACGCTTTTTTTAAGGCCATGCTCGACGAAGACGGCCCCGGCCTGGGAAAGCTGCTGGCCAGCGATTTCAGCCTGACCAGTTTTGATGGTCAGCTGGTAGATGGCGACCTGCTGATGCAGGGCGTTGGGGGCGGTTTCGTCATTATCGAAACCGGCGTTGTTTCTAACGTTCGCACGCGGCAGTACAACAATAACCTGGCCGTGACAACGGGCAACTGGAAAGTGAAGGGTAACGTTCAGGGCCAGCCGCTCGATTCCAACGCGTCGTTCTCGGTGGTAAGCACAAAGCAGGACAGCGTCTGGAAAATTGTGAACGTTCAGTTTACACCGGGCAAGTAGCGGAATAGGGGCCGTAACAGGGCCAGGAAGTTTATTTTATACCGGAAAAAAACCCATTCGTCGAAAGCGTGGGTTTTTTCGTTAGTATTCGGCCTAATAGTCACCTGCCCATGAATCCTTTTCGTTTGTGCCGTTATTTGCCTGCTGTGGCGGGTCTTTTTTTGATGCTGTTGGGTTGCTCCCGGCTATCGTTCAATGAGGTAGCCGTTGTGGGCCGCAACTTCGGCGATGAGGTGCAGCAAACCCAGAACCTGGCCTTCACATTCAACAAAAACGTTGGTCCGGCGCATCGCATCGATCAGTGGGATTCTGTTCAGTATGTGCGGTTCAAGCCGGCCGTTCGGGGTAAGTTCAAATGGGTGGCACCCAACGAACTGGTTTTTTCGCCCGCCGGGGCATTTGATCCGGCCACCGACTACCGCGCCGAGCTGACCGACGATTTGCTCAAACAAACCGACCAGAAAGACCTCCGCCTGTCGGGCGATCCGATTGCCTTTCATACGCCCTACCTCCAACTCACGGGCACCGAGAGCTGGTGGGCCAAATCACGCGAAACGGGGCAGCCGGTGGCCCGATTACGGCTGAACTTCAACTGTCCGGTCAGTCCGTCGGAGGTGTCGGGCAAGCTAACAGCCACCTCCCAGGACAAACCACTGATGACGCAGGTGGCGGGCGGCAGCACGCAAAATAACCTGTCGCTAACGATGCCTGACGCACCCGCCAGCCCCGGCGAGCTACCGCTGACGGTAAGAATAGACAAGGGCCTGACAGTGCTCAAAACGGCTTATGTCAGCAAAGAAACCATAGAAGAAACGGCCACTCTGCCCGCCCGAACCACCGTTGAAGTGGCGGATGTGCAAACAAGTTTCGAGGCCAACGCCAAAGATGGGCCGCGTGGCGTGGTGCGCGTGATTACTACCCAGGAACTACAGCCGGGCCAGCTGAGCCAGTATTATGGTATTCAGCCCCAGCTGGAAACAACCGCCGAATTAACCGAAAACGGGTTTATTATCCGGGGTAATTTTACCGAAGCCGACACCTACGTGCTCACCCTCACCGATCAGATTCGCGGCACTCTCGGCACCAAACTGGCCGAGGCCGTAACCAAGGATTTGTTTTTCGGGAAAATGCCCGCCAGCATTGGCTTTGCCAACCCACAAGCCCTGTACCTCGGCGCAAAAGGGGCGCGAAACATTGGGCTTACCATCGTCAACGTGCCAAAAGTACAGGTCAAAATTGCCAAACTCTACGAGAACAACATCCTGAATTACCTGCGGGCAAACCGCTACGAAAAATACGGTGAAGCCGCCGACGGGCAGTGGAAACCCACCGGCGGGTTCACCTACAGCGACGATGAGCAGGCCGAACTGAGCGATGTGCTCGTTAATAAAACGGTGTCTGTTGCCGACCTGCCCACCGTGCGGGGCGTATCGGCCCTGAACGTGGCCCTGCCCGATCAGTCCGCTATTCAGGGGCAACCGTTGCGCGGCATTTATCTCGTGTCGGTGGCATCGAAAGAGGAAGCGTATTTGCAGGCCAGCCAGTTGGTTTCAGTGTCGGACATTGGCCTGACTATTCGCCAAACCGCCGACGAAATGCTGGTTTGGGCTAACTCCATCCGCACTGCCGAGCCGATGCAGGGCGTAGATATCACCCTCATCAGTCAGAACAATCAACCCGTTTATTCCCTAAAAACGGACGGCAGCGGCTTCGTTAAATTCGATAAGATACGGGAGAAAGCACCCGGCTTCAAAATCGTTCTCCTGACCGCCCGCTCCGGCAGCTCCGACCAGCGGCTCAGGGCCGGGACCGACGATTTCAACTTTCTGTTTTTGCCCGATACGCAGGTGGAAACGTCCCGCTTCGAGGTGGAAGGGAAACGGGATAACGAATCGGGTTTCGATGCCTTCGTGTATGGCGACCGTGATATTTACCGGCCCGGCGAAACCATCCATTTTAATACCGTGGTGCGGTCGCAAAGCTGGCAACCCGTGGCCCAGGTGCCGGTGCTGATTCGGGTGCTCACGCCCAATGGCCGCGCGTTGCAGACGTTCCGCAAAACAACCAATGCGCAGGGTGCCGTTGCTACCGATGTGCCGCTCGATCCGGCCGCCGTAACGGGCAGCTACACCATTGAAGTGCTGAACGCCAACGAGGTGCTGTTGACCTCGCAGCCCGTGAGTGTGGAAGAGTTTGTGCCCGACCGCATCAAAGTAGACGTTTTGACCGACCGGCAAAATTACAGAGCGGGCCAAACGATCACCCTGTCGGCCACGGCCCTGAACCTGTTTGGCCCGCCCGCATCCGACCGGGCCTACGAGGTGGAACTACAACTGAAACGCAAGTCGTTTGCGCCGAAAGGGTTCGACGAATACAATTTTTCGATACCCAACGAGACCGCTTTTCCCAAAGAACTTCGGCAGGGTCGCACCAATGCCAACGGGCAGGCTACGGAGCGGTTTGCCCTTTCGGCCCGCTACCAGGGCATCGGCATGCTGGAAGGTAAACTGTTTGTGACGGTTTTCGACGAAAATGGCCGCCCCGTTAACCGGCTTCGGCGTTTTGAGGTGCAAACGCAGGAAACCCTGTTTGGGGTTCGGCTGGCCGACCGCTACGTGACCACCGGGGTGCCCATTGTGGCCGAACTCGTGGCCCTCGATCCGGCGGGTGCGCTTCGCCCGTCGGCATCGGCCCTGATCGATATTGTGCGCTACGATTACCAGACGGTGATCGAGAAAAAAGGCGACGACAACCAGGTTAAATACACGACCAAACGACGCGAAAAAACCGTTTACAGCAACGCACTGAGCTTCAAAATGGGCCGGACCAATCCAGGCGGGACCACTCCAGGCCGGACCACTGTGCGCTACGTGCCCACGGTGTCGGGCGAGTACGAAATTCGGGTTCGGCGCACCGGTTTAGCGGGTTCAGAAGCTCCGGCGAATTATGCGGCTACTGCTTTTTACGCCTATGGCTACGGAAGCACGCTGGCTTCGTCGTTCGAGGTAAGCCAGGAAGGGCAGGTGTTGATAACGCTCGATAAACCCGCTTACCAAACCGGCCAGCAAGCCAGCGTGCTGTTCAAAGCCCCCTTCGACGGAAAACTATTGGTGACAGTTGAGCGTAACAGCGTGCTGGAACACCACTGGCTGACAACCACCAATAAATCGGCTGAGTGGCGTTTGGCTGTGGGGGAGGAGCACCTGCCCAACGTGTATGTGACGGCAACACTCATCCGGCCCATCAACGCCGATAATGCCGCCGAATCTACCCTGCCCATCACGGTGGCCCACGGGTTTGTGTCGGTTCCGGTGACGGATGCCGCTTCCCGATTGCCCGTTACCATTACGGCCCCGGCCCAGTCGCGCTCAAAAATAAAACAGACGATTCGGATTAAAACGACACCCCATGCGCAGGTGACGGTGGCCGTGGTTGATGAGGGGATTTTGCAGTTGAAAAACTTTAAAACGCCCGATCCGCACGGGTTTTTCTACCAGAAACGGGCACTCGAAGTGGGGAGCCACGACCTCTACGCCCTGCTCTATCCCGAGCTGGCCCTGCGGTCGGGCCGGTCGAGTGTGGGCGGTGACGGCTACGATCTGGAACGACGCGTGAATCCGCTCAGCAACGGACGGGTGCGGCTTGTAGCCCTTTGGAGCGGCATTATAGAAGCCGATTCAGACGGAGAAGCCAAATTTTTGGTGGATGTGCCCCAGTTTTCGGGCGATTTGCGGATAATGGCCGTTGCCTACAAAGACAAGGCGTTTGGCTCGGCCAACAGCAGCCTGAAAGTGGCCGACCCGGTTGTTATCAGCACTGGCGTGCCCCGTTTTCTAACCCCCGGCGACCTC
>JAYVAP010000262.1:0-4910 GCA_043750915.1 Spirosoma sp.
AAAATAAAGATTCATTGCTGAGCTTCAGGGGAAGTGACCATCGAAAAAAATACGGGAAAACATCAGACGCCTGTTTCATTCACTATTTGTTGATTAATAGCCCATGAAAAAACAACTCATTTGCTTTGTATTGGCGTGGGCAATGCCCCTGGCAGCCGTGTGGGCACAAGAAAGCCGCCCGGTCGTGCTGGGACAATATGAACAGGATTACTACGGCGGCCCTGATGAAGTTCAGGAAGGCGAAACCGACCTGATCATAACGCCTGACCCTAAACTGACGAAGGTTATCTGGATTGAAAATTTACTCCAGGGTGGCAAGATAAAGGCGGTGCTGCACACCGGCGATGGTCCGGGATCAGCTCAGCTGGTTTACTCGATTCCGGCCCAGCAAGTGGGCAGCTACCAAATTAAACTCGGCTGCTTACACTACAAAAAAGCAGGAGAACTCATGGTTTCGCTCAATAACAAAATAGACTGCCACGGTCTTAAAAACAGCGACTACGGCGAAGTGAGTGTGGGCATGAGCGGAAAAATACAGGCTGGCGGTGTAAGCGTTAACAACCGTGGGCTGAAAGCACCCGGCGTGCAGATCAGCAACAGCAAAATTAAAGTCAATGCGAAAGAAGTGATGGCGGGTGTGCAGTATAAAGGGCATAAAATGGGGATGAAACCCAAAAACACCGACGATGAAGATGAAGATAATTAGGTCCCTTGCGGTACTGATGGTCTCCGCAGTAACCCTATCAACTGCTCAGCCTTTGCTACATCCCGTTTTTGGCCATTATCATCCGCGCATTTCCGATAACATCGATCCACGCATTGACGGTGAACTGACCATTCGGCCCGATGCCCGCAATGTTCGTAAGGCATGGATCGAAAACATGGTACCACAAGGGCCCGTACTGGCTATTTTGAGTGTCAATAACGAAGATGGAAGCCGAATTTATGACATTCCGGCGCAAGTCGTTGGCGGATATACTTACCCAACCGGCAGTCTCGTCTACACGCACAGTTCTCAAAGCATTGTTCTGAGCATCGGCGAAGACGAAAGCGAGATATCATTCCTGGGCTACAAAATAAATGGCCGTGTTATCGCAATGGAACGCCCCCCGGTTCGAACATCGCCCACCCCTGAAAAGATACAAAAGCCCCGTACCGACTCACCCAGCCCACCCCCGGATGAGATGGAAACGGTTAAAAAACCGGACTCGCCGGATACGACAGGCAACTGGGAATCGAAGAAAGTAGCTGTCAATGAGGCTATTGTCCTTAAAAATGTTCATTTTGTTTTATCAGAAGCCATATTATTGCCAGCGTCTTATGCCGAGCTGGATAAGCTGTTCCGATTAATGCGCAGCCACCCAACCCTCAAAATCCGGCTGGAAGGTCATACCGACATTATTGGTGAAGCCAGTAAGAACCTCCGGTTATCGGTTGATCGGGTGATTGCCGTCCGAAAATACCTCACCGGGAAAGGCATCGAGGTCCGGCGGATTATGATCAAAGGCTACGGAGACACCCGTCCACTGATAACAGACGGAACCGTTGAGGAACGACAGGCCAATCGGCGGGTAGAGTTTGTGGTTCTGATTGCTGGACAAAATGAATAGAAGCGAAGGTGAAGTTGTTATCAGTGTATGCAAAAATACAGACAACCGCATCGGCGCGGGGCCGCCCGTGCGGTCCGACGGCGCACCGTATGAATCTGTTTTTTGGAAAGGGTATAGCCGCATCGGCGCGGGACCGCTTGTGCGCAGGGCCGCCTGTGCGGTCCGATATTTTTGTCAAGCCTGTCAAAAAATTGTACTTTTATTAGATTGGCTATTCCGCAATTTGGGTAGCTCTATCAAACCAAAACCCGCTTGACTAAAAATTGTCCAGCAATTAGCGAGCAAATATAACGTCAGTATAAGATTAGATACAAGCATGTTTGAGCCAACGGTCGGTTGGGTTTGCTTATGAACGAAGGAACGCTGCTGCACTATCTGTTCGTACAGCAGTCCCAAGATGTTTGCTCACTTTGATCAGACCGTGAAACTCAAAAATGCCTACCCAACCAGAGACTGGCTAAGTATTGCGCTCGAATTAGGCTATTATGACTATCAGCACTTAGTGCGCGATTACGGAGCGTTTACGACACTGACACCCACTGAATTTAGCCAAAAATAAAGCAATGCGCCAGAGCGGGTGTTTGGTAATGCTGAAACCTGATAGCCATCAGGCTAACATTGTTGGACAAACCGCGTTCCGCTGTAATACGTTGTGCGTCTGCTCATGCGCCAGCCAACATATCCGATTTTTTTTGGCATAATAAAAAACCTTCCCGGCAGGGGAGCGCAAAATATTGTGTCTCTACACGTGTGTGTACTTACACCACCAGAATATCTCTTTCCTTGGTCACAAAGGTTTCGTCGATGCGGGAAATGAAGGCATCGGTAAGCTTTTGAACGCGCTCCTCCCCCGCTTTCACGGCATCTTCCGACACGCCGTCTTTGGTTAGTTTACGGATGTCGTCGTTAGTGTCTTTGCGGATGTTGCGCACGTTTATTTTGGCCACTTCCACTTCCTGCTTCACCTTCTTGACCAGGTCGCGCCGACGCTCTTCGGTCAGGGGCGGAATACTGAGCCGGATCTGCTCACCGTCGTTATTGGGATTTAGGCCGAGGTTGGAATTGCGGATGGCTTTTTCGACTTCACCAATCAGCTTCTTCTCGAAGGGTTTAATAACGATGGTGCGGGCATCGGGGGTGTTCACCGAGGCAATCTGCACCAGCGGAGTGGGTGCGCCGTAATACTCCACCTGAATGCCGTCGAGCATACCAGCGTTGGCTTTGCCGGCGCGGATTTTAGTTAGTTCGATGGAGAGGTGTTTGAGGGCCTTTTCCATCATGTCTTTTGCATCGTCGAGATAAAGCTCGATGTCTTCCATTTTCTTGCAGTTTATGCGTTTGTGCCGGGCGGACGGTGTTGCTCGTGCAGTTTTATAGCGTACCGCTGGCGGAGATCAGGGTTCCCACTTCATTATTGCCCAGCACGATCTGGAGCAGGCTGCCCGGTTCATTCATGTTAAAAACAATGATGGGCAAGTCGTTTTCCTGGCAAAGCGTGAAGGCAGTCAGGTCCATAACGTTTAACTTCTTTTCGTATACGTCATCGAACGAGATACTTTTATAACGTATGGCAGTGGGGTCTTTCATAGGATCGGCTGTGTAAACGCCGTTTACTTTGGTGCCTTTGAGCACCACGTCGGCTTCGATTTCGATGGCCCGCAAAGCCGCCGTCGAGTCGGTGGTGAAATAGGGATTGCCCGTGCCAGCGGCAAAGATCACGACGCGTCCTTTTTCGAGGTGACGGATGGCCCGCCTGCGCACGTAGGGTTCGCAGACCTGCTCCATCTTGATGGCCGACATGGTGCGGGTGAACATGCCGTGTTTTTCGAGCGAACTCTGGATGGCCATGGCGTTGATGACCGTGGCCAGCATCCCCATGTAATCGCCCTGCACCCGGTCGATGCCGGACCGCTCGCCCGACACGCCCCGGAAAATATTGCCCCCGCCAATGACAATGGCAACCTGAACGCCCAGATCGACAACCTGCTTAATTTCCTGGCTGTACTGCTCCAGCACTGCCGGGTCGATGTGGTTGCCGGATGGCCCGGCCAATGCCTCTCCGCTCAGCTTGAGCAGGATTCTTTTATAGTTCGTTGGTAACATGGGGGGGCTTTTTTTGCGGGGGCAAAGATAGGGAAAGGCGTGATAGTTCTGCGTTCAGCCGGGCCGGGGTTGGCCGGATGTCTTTAATTTTTTATCAAAATTCAATGAGCACCTGGCCCTTCTCCACGCGGTCGCCTTTGGCCACGCGGATGGCTTTAACCACGCCATCGCCGGGGGCTTTGAGGTTGTTTTCCATTTTCATCGCTTCCAGAATCAGCAGGCTGTCGCCCTTGGCGAGGGTATCGCCGGGGGCCACGTTGATGCCCACAATAAGGCCGGGCATGGGTGCTTTGAGGTGGTTGACTTTGGCAACAGCGGTATTGCTCAGGCCCATTTTTTCGAGCAGCAAATCGAACCGATCTTTGAGCTGCACCGTATGCCGATGACCGTTGATGCGCAGACTAACGGTTTTATCGGCCGCGTTCAGGTCCAGCACGTCGGCAGAGAAAGACCGGTTTTGGTACAGCACATGGAACGTCCGGTCGGTGAGCCGGATCAGGTCCCAGGCAAAAGGTTCACCGTTGAGGGTTGGCCCGCTGTCGGTGAAGTCGACGGTAAGGGGCGTGGCGTGGCGGGTTGTCTGATACATAGAAAAGGGTTTTGGGTTAGGCTTTGTTTATCAGCCAGATGCCGAGCAGACAGATGCCCATGCCGGCAAACTGCACGGCATAAATGGTTTCGCCATCCAGCACACCCCAGCTCAGGGCCACAATGGGAATCAGGTAGGTTACGGAAGCGGCAAAAAGTGGCGACGAAAGTTGCATGACGCGGTTGAAGAAAATAGACATCAGCCCCGACCCCAGCACGCCCAGCGTAACCAATGCCATGAGCGGCCAGTGATTTTGTCCGGCGGTCACACGGCTGAAAAAATCGGTCGGGATAAGGGTCAGCAGGGCAATGGGTCCGGCAAAGGCAAACAGCCAGGCCGTAGACACCAGCGCGGGCAAATGGGCGATGTAGCGGCCGATAAGATTGGTGTTCAGCCCGTAGCAGACCGTTGCCAGCACCACCAAAAGCGCGTAGGCATTGATTTGAAACGACCCGGTGGCACTGAAAAACACCAGCAGCAGCGACCCTACCAGGCCCAGCAGGATACCGGCTACCTGCCTGACTTTGAGCACCTGACCAAAAAAAGCCGCGCCCAGCAACAACGTAAACAGCGGGCTGAGCGAATTGAGTGCCCCGGCCAGGGAACTG
>JAYVAP010000263.1:0-6646 GCA_043750915.1 Spirosoma sp.
CTATCTGTTCACCAGTAATTAGTCATTTACATTACCCTTTCTTTTTATGTCTGCTATTCTTGGGGTTTTCTTTCATGCGTTGGGTGGCTATGCCTCCGGTACTTTTTATATTCCTTTTCGGCGCGTAAAGGGCTGGTCGTGGGAGAGTGCCTGGATTGTGGGGGGCGTGGCCTCCTGGCTGGTGGTGCCCTGGCTCATGGGCTGGCTCACGGTCAGCAACCCGGTCGAAGCCATCAGCAGTGCGCAGCCAGCCACGCTGGGCTGGACGTTTCTGTTCGGGTTGCTGTGGGGTATTGGCGGGTTAACCTTCGGGCTGTCGATGCGCTACCTCGGCATTTCGCTGGGCATGGCCGTGGCATTGGGTTATTGCTCGGCGTTCGGCACGCTCATTCCGCCCCTCTATGAAGGCAAGTTTGGAGAGTTGCTCAGCACCCGCTCCGGTCTGTTCACGCTGGCGGGCGTGGCGGTGTGCCTGGTGGGGATTGCCGTATGTGGGCGGGCCGGATTCATGAAAGAAAACGAACTGGATGCCGAGCAGCAGAAAGCAACTATTGCCGAGTTCAACCTGCGCAAGGGCATTGCCGTGGCCACGGTGTCGGGCATTTTGAGTGCCTGCTTCGCCTTCGGGCTGTCGGCGGGCAAACCCATTGCCGAGCTGGCCGTAAAGGGCGGCACCAATCCGCTGTTTCAGAACAACGCCATTTATCCGGTGCTGCTGCTGGGCGGGTTCACCACCAACTTTATCTGGTGTATGATCCTGAACCGGCGCAACCGGAGTTTCGGCGATTATACGGCCTCGGCCACGCCCCTCCGCCGAAACTACCTGTGGGCCATTCTGGCCGGCACAATCTGGTACTTTCAGTTCTTTTTCTACGGCATGGGCGATACCTACCTCGGCGACGAATTCCGGTTTGCGGGCTGGACACTCCACATGGCTTTTATTATTACCTTCAGCACGCTTTGGGGACTGGCCCTACACGAATGGAAAGGAGCCAGCCCGGCTACCTACCGCGTTGTTTATGCCGGCCTGGCCCTGATTATTCTATCAACCGTCCTGATTGGAATGGGCAGTCAGTTTTGACCTTCTCCTGTCTACTTGGCCCGGATGGCAATAACCGGGTCGAGCCGGGCGGCAGAGAACGCCGGAATAATGCCCGACAGGATGCCAATGACGCTCGATACCCCTAAACCCAGCATGATGTTGGCCGTTGAAAGCTGTAGTTCTAAGCTCCCTAATTTGGCAAAAGTCATCAGGTAGACCAGCGCGATGCCTGTTAGCCCGCCAACTAAACTAAGCAGGACAGCCTCGAACAGGAACTGGAACAGGATAAAGTAGTTTTTGGCTCCCAAAGATTTCTGAATGCCGATGATGTTGGTTCGCTCCTTCACGCTCACAAACATGATGTTGGCAATGCCGAAGCCACCAATCAGGATGGAGAAACCGCCAATGACCCAGCCCGCCAGGGTGAGCACCACAAAAATGCCGCTGATGGCCTTCGCAGCTGCTTCGGGGCGGTTAATGGCAAAGTTGTCTTCCTGGGTGGGGCGCACGCTGCGCCGGGTGCGCATCAGCCCCCGCACTTCACTTTCGAGTTCGAGCAAGCCCTCGTCACTGTCGTAGCCTTTAATGGCAATGTCGATGCTGGGGTTGATGGCGTGAAACATCTTGGCAAAAGCACCCAGCGGAATCAGGCATTTAATATCGGGGTTGCCGCCCATGTTGAGCAAACTTTCGCCTTTTCGCTCCTGAACGCCGATCACCACAAAATTGAGCCCGTTCAGTTTAAAACGCTTGCCCACGGGGTTCTGCCCCGGAAAGAGGTTGTCGGCCACATCGGCCCCAATGATGGCAATGGTGCGCGCCACGTCAATTTCCTGCTGGGTGAAGTATCGGCCTCGCTCAATGGGTACGTCAGAAATCTTGTTGTAATCCAGGGTGGTGCCCTGAATCAGCGACGACATGCTGTTGTTACCGTTTTTGATGGTCACGCGCCCCTTAAAATCCATGGCGACAATGGCTTTGGCATTTTCGAGCCGGTCGCGCAGGAAGCGGAACTCACTCATCGAGGGTTCGGGCCGCTGAAAATATTTCCACCACTGAAAATTACCGCCAAATACCCACGGCCATTTCTGTACGTAAACAACTTTGTCGCCAATGAATGAGAGGCTGGTTCTGATGTTGCGCTCCAGCGAATCGACCAGCGTGAAAACGGCGATGATAGCGAAAATACCAATGGTAACGCCCAGCAGTGAGAGCGTGGTGCGGAGAAGGTTGGACCGTAGTGCCTGCCAGGCAAAACGAAAACTCTCTAATACCTGACGAAGAAACCGCATAAAAAACCGGATTGTAAATCTGTAAACAAAGATACCGGCTGAAACCCGCAGCCGAAATCGTTTCGGACGAGCGTTGGATTCCGGCGGATGAGTGGTCGACCCGTTGAAAACCCGACGACTCGCGGCCCAATCCGGCTTACCAGCCCACCACCTGGCTGCCCGTGTTGTTCTGTGTCAGCGTGCCCGGCAGGTGGGCAAGAATTTCGTTTTTGAGCGCGTCAATAAGTTTGCGCTTCAGAAAGCTGCGATGCACTACTAAGCTAACTTCGCGTACGGGTTGGGAAGCCGCACCCGCCGACGGGTTGAAGGAACGAAGCCTCCTACGGCGTAAGTCATTCATATCCAGGGTGGCTAAATAGGGCAGCAATGTGAACCCCCCGTGTTTGTCGATTAGCTTGACCAGCGTTTCGAGGGAGCCGGTCTCGTAGCGCAGCCGCGCTGGCGGTAGCTGAGGGCTGGCCGGGTCGGTGTTGGCAAGCTGGTCGGCACCGCACAGGTTGATAACCTGGTTTCTGAAACAGTGCCCTTCGGTTAGCAGCCACAGCCCGTCGGCTTTTAAATCGGTGGGCGCAACGGTGGTTTTGGCCAGCAACGGGTGCAAATCGGTGGCATACACCACGAAGGGTTCCTGAAATAGCGGCAGTTCGGTGATGGTAGTCTCCGCGAGGGGTGTCACCACCACACCCACATCGATCAGGCCCTGTTTCAGCCGCTCCATAATCTGATCCGTCATCAACTCCTGAATCTGCACTGAAACCGCCGGATACCGCTGAATAAACGCCCCAATAAAATAGGGCAGCAGATAGGGTGCCAGCGTGGGTATGATGCCGATGCGCAGCTCGCCCAGAAAATCATTTTTCGACTCGCTGACGATTTCCGGAATTCGGCGGGCCGCCCGCAGCACATCCCGCGCCTGGGCCAGAATAAGCCCACCCGTCTCGGTGGGCACAACGGGTTGCCGGGACCGGTCGAAGACCAACACGCCCAGCTCGTTTTCCAGTTTTTGAATCTGCATACTGAGCGTTGGCTGCGTGACGTGGCAGTTTTGGGCAGCCGTGGCAAAATGCCGGTAGGTATCAACGGCCACAATATAATCGAGTTGGGAGAGGGTCATTTTGGGAAAGGCCGTGCGCCGAAATCAGGTTAACTAAGGGGGATTGCTTAACTTTGGCCTGGTTTAGACCCGCTCCGAATAATAGCAAATAAATATTCCGGGCAACCAATGGGCCGATCTGGATCAAACATACAACATTCAGACACTAAAATTTTACCCTGCTTTTGCCTGATCTTTCTATCATCCTTGTAAACTACAAGACACCCGCCCTTATTCTGGATTGCCTGGCATCGGTTTATGCCCATACAAGTGGTATCACCTTTGAGGTGATGGTAGTCGATAATCAATCGGAAGACAACAGCCGGATCACCATTGAAACCGCCTATCCGGCTGTTCGCTGGTTCGATATGGGGTATAATTCGGGCTTCGCACGGGCCAACAACCTGGCTATCCGTCAGGCGCGGGGCCGCCATATTCTCCTGCTCAATTCCGACACGCTGCTGCTCGACAATCTGCTGGCCCGCTGCGTGCGCCTGCTCGAGCAGCAGCCCGACGTGGCAGCCGTGGGGGCGCAGCAATTGAGCCGCGACCGCCAGCTTCGCCCCAACCTGTACACCACCTTTGGGCAGATGCGCCGGGCGTTCTATATTTTGCCGCCTGGCAGCAGATGGGCCAGCTGGCTCGAACGCCGGTTACCCGACCCGGTTTTCAGCGATCCGAATCAGGTAGAATGGATATCCGGTGCTTTTCTGATGACCCGCCCCGAAACCATTGCCCGCGCCGGCCCGCTCGACGAGCGTTTTTTTATGTATGGCGAAGACGTAGAATGGGGCTACCGGCTTGGCAAACAGGGGCGTATGCTTTTGCTGCCCAATGGTGCCTTTGTGCATCTGGAGTACGGCAGCAGCACCGATCATCAGCAACACGCCGTTACCTACATTAATCGGTTTAAACCGCAGATTCAGGTATCGCAGTTGCTGTGGGTCAGAAAACAGTATGGTGCCGGGGCCTATCTGCTCCTGATTATCCATTATCTGTTGATGGTTCCCATTGTGTTTTTGGGTAAAGTGGCGGTGAATCTTCGGGAGGGCCGGTCGCCGTTTGTTGGGTTTCACAACCAGCGGGCGTTTGCGCATCAGGTGGGTATTTTTCTGCGGTTCTTCTGGAAAACGCTGCTAAACCGCCCCGGATTCTACAAGGTGTAGCAAAAAGACGGGTCCCGCCACCCACCGCTCACATTACCACTCAACTGGCGGCAACCCGTGGCTCACCAAATAGGCATTTGCCTGGCTGAAGTGCTTGTTGCCGAACCAGCCTCCCCACTGCGCGGCCATGGGCGAGGGGTGCTTGGCAGTCAGAACCAAATGTTCTTCGGCATTAATAACACCGCCTTTCTTCTGGGCGTAGGCACCCCAGAGCATAAACACCACGTGTTCCCGCTGGTTGGAGATGAGTTTGATAACTTCGTCGGTAAAGGTTTCCCAGCCTTTTCCCTGGTGCGAACCGGCCTGCCCCGCCCGCACCGTGAGCGTTGCGTTGAGCAGCATCACGCCCTGAGCAGCCCATCGTTCGAGGTTGCCCGATTTGGGTACCGGCTTGCCGAGGTCGTCTTGAATTTCTTTGAACACATTCACCAGCGAGGGGGGCTTGGTAATGCCATCGGCTACTGAAAACGCCAGTCCGTTGGCCTGCCCATCGCCGTGATATGGGTCCTGCCCCAAAATGACCACGCGCGTATCCTCGAAACGACACTGGTTGAAAGCATTGAACATAAGTTTGCCCGGCGGATATACCTGCTGGGTACTGTATTCCTGCCGCAAAAACTCGGCCAACTGCCGGAAATAAGGCTTGTCGAACTCAGGTTGCAGCAACGGTTGCCACGACTCAGCAATGGAAACATTCATAAGAAAAAACGGGTGGGAGTGATTTGTTCAATGTGCCCTCAAACGCTGGAAACCACAATAAATTTTTTTTTTGGAAGTGGTTCTTGCGTTACAAAACTTAACAACCTAATTTTCGTTCTAAAGTTGTCAAACGACACTAAATTTATGGTTTCGTCCGTCACAGAAGGGGTGAAAGTTAGTGTAAAAACAGAGTACCAGTCGGACTATTCCAGTCCGCTACAGGCGCACTACGTTTTCACCTACCGAATCACCATTGAGAATGCCAGCGAGTATACGATTCAGCTGATGCGTCGCCACTGGCTCATCTTCGACTCCAACGGTACCATCCGGGAGGTTGAGGGAGAGGGCGTGGTTGGGCTTCAGCCAGTGCTGGAGCCGGGAGAAATTCACGAGTACGTGTCGGGGTGCAACCTTCGGTCGAGCGTGGGTAAAATGGGGGGCACCTACCTCGTCGAACGAATTATCGACGGAAAACAGATGCAGATCATCATTCCCGAATTCACCATGGTCGTACCCTACCGGTTGAATTAGTGCCGCGTAGCGGGGTTGTTGAAACCCGCATCGGCCCCCAAAAACACAAACCCCACCCGCTTGCTCCTCGCTTACCTTCGCTATCTGAGTCGCGCCCGCGACGAACACGCGCTCCATTCGCCTTTTCTGTTTTCGCTTTATACCCGGATTATCCGGCCCGACAACCGCCGGGAACCCGCCTTTGCCGCAATTCGTGCCCTGCAAAAGTCGATGCGGAAAAACAAAACCCTTCTGACTGTCAGCGACTTTGGTGCCGGGCCGCGTTCGGTCGGGCTAAACAAGCAGGTGGTGCGCCAACAGACGATTGGCCACATCGCCCGAAACGCGCAGAAATCAGCTCGTTTTGGGCGGTTGCTTTTTCGGCTCATCCAACATTTTCGGTCGGTCACCATCGTTGATCTGGGCACGTCGCTGGGCTTAACAACGGCTTGTCTGGCCGAAGCGGCCCGCCCCTGCGGGGGGCAGGTGCTCACCTTTGAAGGATGCCCGGAAACGGCCGCTGTGGCCCGCCGGAATTTTGCGCAGTTGGGCTTGCAGAATGTAACCGTCGTGGTGGGTAATATCGACGAAACCCTGGCTCCGCAGGTGGCTGCGCTCAACCCCATCGACTTCGCTTTCTTCGATGCCAATCACCGCTTCGAGCCAACTGTCCGCTATTTTGAGACGTGCCTGAAAAATCGCCATAACGACACGGTTTTTGTATTCGATGACATTCACTGGTCCGATGAGATGGAGCAGGCCTGGGCCTACATAAAAGCCCATTCGTCCGTTAGCGTCACGGTAGACCTGTTTTGGGTGGGGCTGGTGTTTTTCCGGCACGAGC
>JAYVAP010000264.1:0-2963 GCA_043750915.1 Spirosoma sp.
CCGACAATTTTTGCAACCCGGCTTATTTCCCGTTCGTTGGAACGTTGTTGGTCGGCAATTTCCTGTAAAATCATCCGAATCTCATCAAAACTATTATTCGTTTCCATCGATAGGTGCGTTTATATATCGACAAGGCTAATAAATTCAGCATCAGTCTCGTCTCCGGCTCCGAGCATGGCGGTAAACTCATCCTCGCTAATCATGGGCACATTCAGTTTCTGGGCGTTGGCTACTTTCGATGGTCCCGCATTCTCGCCCACAATGAGGTAGTTCAGTTTTTTGGAAACCCCGCTCAGCATCCGCCCGCCCTGGGCGGCAATTTTAGCTTCGAGGGATTCGCGGCTAAAGTTGGCAAACGTGCCGGTATACAAAAATGTCTTGCCTGTCAGGGCATCACTCTCGCGGACAATGGCTTTTCGGTCCATTGCCAGCTGCAAACCGGCCACGCGCAACCGTTCCAGATAAACCCGGTTTCCGGCATCGGCAAACCAATCGACTAAGCTTTGGGCAATGCGCGGCCCCACGTCGGGCACCTGGGCCAGCGTTTCGAAGGGGGCATCCATCAGCGCATCCACCGACCCAAAATAATCGGCAATGCGCTCGGCGGTGGTGTTGCCCACATACCGGATGCCGAGCGCAAACAGGACGTTTGGCAGGGGCTGGCTTTTAGAGCGTTCGATGGCTGTGAGGATATTTTCAACGGTCTTTTCGCGGAAACTGACCACGCGCTTTTTGCCCGTCTCCTCCTCCACAAACACCTTTTCGATGCCCAGCAGCTGATCGGGCTGGAGATCGTAGAGGTCGGCGGGCGTTTGCACCAGCCCCCGGTCGATGAGGAGTTCGATTTTACCTTCGCCAAGGCTTTCGATGTTCATGGCCCGGCGCTGAATGAAATGCTCGAACCGGGCCTGTCGCTGGGGCGGGCACCCGGTTGTATTGGGGCAATAGAAATGGGCTTCCTTTTCGCGCCGAACCAGGACCGTTCCGCAGGCGGGGCACTCGGTGGGGTAAACCACCGGCTGCGATTCGGCGGGGCGTTTGCTTAGATCAACGCCCGTGATTTTAGGGATTATTTCGCCCCCTTTTTCCACAAACACCGTATCGTGGAGCCTGATCCCCAGCCGCTCAATCTCGTTGGCGTTGTGGAGCGATGCCCGCCTGACCACCGTTCCCGCCAGCCGCACCGGTGCCAGAATAGCCACCGGCGTGACAGCCCCCGTCCGGCCCACCTGATATTGAATATCGTTCAACAGGGTGCTGTCTCCCAAGGCCTTATATTTGAAGGATATGGCCCAGCGCGGACTTTTAGCCGTGAAACCCAGCTCGGCCTGCTGGTCGTAGCGGTTCACTTTCAGCACAATACCATCCGTGCCGAGCGGCAACTCGAACCGGCGGGTTTCCCAATCATTGATGTACTGCATCACCTCCCGGATATCGGCGCATTTCCGCCAGGTGGGCGACACGTTGAAGCCCCAGTTTTTGAGGGCTACCAAGCTCTCCTGGTGGGTTTGGAAAAGGGTTTCGTCGGCCAGAAACGAGTACAGGTAACAATCCAGCCGGCGTTGGGCCACGGCCGCCGAGTTCAGCTGCTTGAATGCGCCCGATGCCGCATTGCGGGGATTAGCCAGCAGGGCATCACCAATGTCGTCGCGCTCTTTGTTGATGCGTTCGAACTCGGCCAGCGGCATGAACCCCTCGCCCCGAACCTCAAACAGATCGGGAGGTGGGAGAACAGGGACGAAGGAGGGAAGAGACAAGGAAGGATTTCTTTCTCCCCCCCCTATTCCTTCTCCTCCCCTTGTTCCCACTCTCAGCGGCAGGGTGCGGATGGTGCGGACGTTGGGTGTAATATCATCGCCCCGAACACCGTCGCCCCGCGTGGCTCCCTGCACCAGCAGGCCATCCCGGTAAGTCATGCTGAGGGCCACTCCGTCGAATTTCAGTTCGCAGATATAGTCGTAGGGTTCGTCGCGCAGGCCTTTGCGCACGCGGCTGTCGAAATCCAGCAGGTCCTCTTCAGAGTACGTATTGCCCAGCGACAACATAGGAAATCGGTGGTAGACGGTGGCGAACTCCCTACTGATGGTACCGCCCACGCGGGCCGTTGGCGAATCGGGCCTGACAAATTGGGGATACTGTTTTTCCAGATCGGTCAGTTCTTTCAGCAGGCTGTCGAAAGTGAAATCGTCCACCTCCGAAACGCTGTTCTGGTAATACTGGTGGTTGTAGTGGGTTAACTGATTGGTTAGCTGAGCAATGCGTTCTTGTGGGTTCATGGTTTTAATGGAGTGTTTTTTGTCGGTGAACTGCTTTTACCTGAGTCGGCAACAGCCATTGGCGAAACGATACCGGCGTGGGCTGATAGTTAAAAAAAACTAATCACTCGTGGCTTAGATTAAAGGTCTGATAGGCCTGAATGGGTGGAGATGAACCAGGGAATTAAAAGGCGGATGGAGGAATGGCTTATTGGTTGTATTTGTTTCTTCGTTCGACCAAAAAAAGGTACTTTTACGGGTTAAAATCTTAAAGCATGACCGTTTCACCCGCTGGCACTGCCCTTATTGCTCCGTCTATTTTGGCGGCTGATTTCGCCAATCTCCAGCGCGATGTCGAACTCATTAACAAAAGCGATGCCGACTGGTTTCATGTGGATGTGATGGACGGGGTGTTTGTACCCAATATTTCATTTGGTTTTCCAGTGCTCGAAGCCATTCGGCGGCACGCCAGAAAACCGCTCGATGTTCACCTGATGATTGTGCAGCCCGAACGCTACGTGGAAGAATTCGCCCGCGCCGGTGCCAGCCACATCACGGTTCATTATGAGACCTGCACGCACCTGCACCGGGTGCTGACCCAAATACGGGCGTGCGGTTGCCGGGCGGGCGTTGCCCTGAACATGCAAACACCCGTTGAGATGCTGGCCGACCTGACCGATGCCTTCGATCAGGTGCTGATCATGACCA
>JAYVAP010000265.1:0-5906 GCA_043750915.1 Spirosoma sp.
GCCCGTCAGCGATTCGGCACAAGCCATTCCCGATTGTGCCCACGTAGATTGGCTGATCAATAGTGTACCAACTATTAGCCCGTACCAGCTGCCCACCCACCGTGCTTTTCGTTGCCATAATTTTACACCAACCCGCATGTACGCTTTTTCTATCACAAACTCTAATCAGCGGTAAAACTACACACTTCGCAACATTGTTGCAAATAAAACACAACCCGACCGCATGACGGCAATGGGTTTGTTGCATAGACAGGCTTTTAGTCAGGTAATTTCACGGCATCGTCTCAGGGATGTGTGCAGGCAGAGCGTCTCCGTTGGAAGTAAAAGCAGGGGCACTTAATCCTTCAGTATTTTTCGATGAACTGTACCATTGGGCGTTTGTATTTTCAGGATATACAAACCCTTCGGCAGGTGCCCAACGTCCAGCGTGGTGGTGTTCAGGCGGGCCCCAACGGCGGGGTCGATAATCAGCGAACCCGTTAACGTGCTCAAAGTCAGCCGCTCAATAATGTTGGGAGCCGGTAGTTTCACCGTCAGCTGGGTATGAACAGGATTCGGATAAACAGCTAAGGCATCGGACCAAGCGGGTTCCAGACCCGTAATGACCTGCACGGCAAATGTCCGGTCGACGGGTGTGGCTGCATAGAACAGGTCGCTGCCGTTATGAAAGGCCCGCACCGTTACCGTGCCCGGCCCACTGAACCGCAACGTAGTGCCCACGAGCGACGCGGGGCCGCTGCGCACCTGAAAACTCACCGGCAGCCCCGCCGACGAAGTGGCCCGAAGCGTCAGGTCGCCCTGGTTAGCGAAGCGGTCGTTAATAGCGTCGAAGGTTATGGTCTGGGCCGTTTTGGTGGGTAGTGCGCGGGCCGTTTGCGTGTACCAGACCGGCCATTTCGCCCGCTGGTACAGCACCGATGCCTTGCCCGATGGCGAGATTTTATCGGCGGCTAAGCCAATGGCGGCAATATCCTCCCGACCATCTGTTTGGGTATTGAAAACCAGCCGGTTATCCGACCGGGAATAGCTGGGAAAGCCGAGGGTATTATTCTCGAAAACGCCTTTTAACTTGCCATTACTCACATCTGTGGCCACCACAAAATAGGTTTCATCGGCTTCGTTGAAGAAATCGAATGCGATGACATCGGGCGAGTTTTTGGCGTATGACGGATTACCGACGCTCTCGCCTGGTTCCAGATCAGAAAACAGTTTCTCGATCGTTCCCGATGCAAAATCGGCAGTCCTGGTATTCCAGACGTTAATAAATCCCACGTCCCAGTATTCAACATTGGAACCGTCGGCGGCTTTGAGCACATTAAATGCGTCATAAACGACGTTCTCCCCCGTAAAATCCCACTCGAACGAATCGGCATATTTCACTTCGCCCGTTTTCACTCCGTTGGTGTAGGTGGGGTTGTAGAGTTTAAAGGTCTTCCATTTTTTCTGTGCATAACTGTATATATACACTGATCCGTCTGGACTGGTTGTCAGAGCGGCCAGTTTGGTGCCATCTTTGGAGACAGCGACGTTATCCCAGACGGTTTCGGACGAAACAACTGTTTCAACGGGGGTGCCGGTCAGGTTCACCGAGCGGATGCGTTTGTCGGCCGACACGTAATAGGCAAGCTTCCCGTCGTCGGTTATGCTGGGGCGATGCAGGAGCGTGGACGTGGTTTTTAGGTCGAATTTGGCGGGCGTAACGCTGATATTGGTCGAGTATAGTTTGGCGTCGTCGGTGCTGGCCAGCAGCAGCAGGTCCTGCCCCGCTGCCACCGGCACATCGGGTTGTTTGCCAGGTGTGGTGGGGGTGCTTTCCACAATACCCACCGCGTCAAAGGCATTTCTGGCGGCCGCTACTTCTGCGCCCGTTGCACCAAACAGGTCGCCGGTTGCTTTTATGATGGCCAGGCGAAGGTCGAGAAATTGCGATGTTCGTACCAGATAGGTTGTCAGGGCGCGGTAATACACTTTTTCGGCTTTGTCGCGGCCCACGCTGGCATTACTGGCAAACAAATAGAAGGCGTAGTTGGGAATGCCGCTGTTGATATGAACGCCCCCGTTGTCGTCGGTGGTGTTATCATATTGCGCCATCGTTTTGGGCTGGTAGCCATTGGCATCATTTTTAGGGCCTCCCTGGTTGGGGTTTGCCATGCTGCGCAGGGCACCCGACGGGAACAGGGCCGGTTTCACCACGTCTTCGCCAATGGTCCAGTTGGCCCGGTCGATGAGCACGGCAAAGACATCGGCAAACGATTCGTTGATGGCCCCGGACTGATTTTTGTATTGCAGGTTGGCCGTGTTCTGAATTACGCCGTGGGTCATTTCGTGGCCCGCCACATCGAGCGCACCTGCCAGCGGTTTAAAACCGGTGCGCCCGTTGCCGTAGGCCATAATCTGCCCGTTCCAGTAGGCATTGTCCAGACCTTTCCCATCGTCGTCGGCAATATTGATGAGCGAAATAATAGTGCCGCCCTTATTGTTCAAAGAGTTCCGGTTAAACGTTTTGAGGTAATATTCATAGGCAACACCAGCGTTGTAGTGCGCCGAAACGGCAGTGGCATTCCAGGTGGTGCTGTTGCCGGCAGTAACTTGATACGTCTTCTGATCGTCGCCAAAAGTATTCCGGGCATCCTGCGTCCAGATGCCACCGATGGGACCGCCGGGCATTTTAGACGTGGTGGCGTTGAACATCGCCCGCGACGCGTCGATGAGGAAATAGGTATTATCCTGCTGCCAAGCCTGAAAACTACGGGTAACGCCGTTGAGGTCGCGGCCCGACACTTTGGCGGGTCCGGCCACGGTGCAGGTATGGTTATAAACATCGAGCACATCGCCAGTTTGCGCGTCAATCACATATTCCCAGCGTTCGAGCAGGTTGGGCCGGATGGTAAGCTGGTAGGCCAGTTTGGCGGTGCCCACACCGGGAAAAATGCACAAACCCCCTTCCGAGGACTTCATTTTCAGCATATTATCGCCAAACGAGCGCACAACCGACATTTTTCTGACGTGCCGAAATGCCCGTTCCGATGCGTCGGACAGGGCCAGTTTGGGCGTTGTCGAAAGGTTTCCGGGCAGCGGCTGGTAGCGTCCGTTGAGGAGCGTTACTTCGCCGTTGGTGAGGTGCGCCACCAGCTCGTGGCCCAGCACCGGCACCCCGGCCAGGGTTTGCGTCAGGCGGAGGTGCGTCTGGCCGAGGTCGTCTGTCTCGGTCTGGCTAACCAAAAAGTCAGCCTCCGGGTTGTCAACGTTCAGCAGGCCGCGCACCTGCCCCATAAACTGATACGTTACCGAAGCAGCCGCTGCCGCCCACAGCCGGGCACCCGCTTTTGGCCGGGCATCAACGCGGAAGCGGCTACTTGGTTTCCGCTCAATATAGACCGGCAATCCCGTTGCCGAGTCGCGCACGACGCGCAGCCGCATGTGTTGCGCCGATACCTGCAACCCGCCCGCTGCCCTGAGCGATGTTTGCCCGGCATTGTTTTGAGGTATGGGCGTAGTCTCCGCCTGCAGTCGGCTGGCTAATTCGGGCGTTGGCGGGCTGTTTTTTTTCTTGGCACCGAAGCCCGCGCCCGTTGGCTGGGCCAGCGCAGCGGTGGTTAGCAGGCAGAGAAAAAGTAGCAGGATTTTCATGGCAAAAAGAGTTGTTGTTCCGGGGGTATACGATTGCCTGGTGCCGGTGTAATGTCAGCGTGGTTGGCCAGCACACACAAGTTATTGATTTACTGGGGCCGGGCGGTTGCGGGAATCAAGGCCATAAACGACGTATAGAAGCGCGGATAGGTAGCGGGTACCCGTGCGCCCACGGCACCCCAGGTTACGCCATATTGCTGTTTGCCCCGTTTCCAGCGCACAAATTTGTAGATGTTACCCGGTTTGTCGAACCGGGTTTTCTTTATGCGACACTTAGTTTCTACCGTGGCAAATGCCCGCCGGGTATTGGCCCTGGTTTGGTGGCCCAAAAACCGGTAGGTCGTGTCGCGGCTCTGCCGACTGAAAAGCTGACCATTGTCGAGCAGGCAGTAGGTTGTGGAAGCACCCGTAAACCCGCCCCCGCTGCCAACCAGGAGCTGGCGACCAGTATAGGAATCGGGCTGGCGCGGGGCGATGGCCTGTACTGTTGTGTCGGGCACAACGGCTCGCGGGGCTTGGGCGTGGGCCGACAGACCAATACACATACCGGCCAGCCAGCGCAAAGTCAGAAAAAGTAGGCGCATTTTAATCGGTAGTTGTGGGAGATGCTGGCCCTAAAATGAATTGATGCTGAAAGATACGCCCACGCGTCCGTCGTTGCAATTACGGCGGGGTTGGTTGACCATAGGTTTTTTCTGAAAGGTCAACCCGTTTACCGAATGGTCGACGTTTAATGTGCAGGATGAGCAGATTGTCATAATCGCCCGGCTCTATTGTGGGCAGTGTCGGTTTCGCACCCAAGCCACGGGCGATTTCGAGCAGCGTATTGCTGTGGGCCACAATCAACACCGTTTTAGCACCAACACGTTTAATCCGATTCACAATCACCCCGCCTGGTTTGGGGGCATAGCTGACCGGACGAATCGCAAACCGCCGGGCTAAAGGTTCGGCGGTTTGGCGGGTACGCCGGAAGGGTGTCGTAAAAATGGAGTCGATATGCCGGTTGGCGAGCGTATCGGCCAGGACCTGAGCCCGCCGTTGCCCCACCGGGCTCAGGTCCGTCGAGTCCGTTTCATCCACTTTTTCGGCATGGCGAACCAGATAAACGGTGGTTGTGGAGCAAGCCGTAAGCAGCATCACCACGACCAGCAGCAAACCAAAAAAAGAGTAGCGTATGGACATGAGTTAGGCTGAACTGGTCAGAGAGCGAATCTGGCAACCTATTTTAGGTTGGGCCGGGTTCGGGCAGTAAAACCTGCATAAAGGCTCCCCGTTTACCGGGAACCTTTATGCAGGCAGAGTTTTACAATTCCCGCACCCAGATATTACGAAAACCAACCGGGTTGCCGTGATCCTGCAACATAATGGGTCCCGCGCCGTGTGCCTTCACTTTGGGGTAGCCAATGTACTCGGTTGTGCCCCGAATGGCCGCGTGGTTCTGCACCAGCACGCCGTTGAGTAACACCGTCACGTAGGCATAGTCGAGCATCAGGCCGGATTTGCCGAAGCGGGGAGCCTGATAAATTATGTCGTAGGCCTGCCATTCGCCGGGCTTGCGGCTGGGGTTAGCCAGCGGAATAGTTTGTTTATAAATAGATCCCACCATACCATTCACGTAGGTGGCATTGTTGTAGTTGTCGAGGATCTGCAACTCATACCGGCCCTGCAAAAAAATACCACTGTTGCCGCGTCCCTGCCCGTTGCCTTCCACTTTTTCGGGCGTTTTGAATTCGATGTGCAGTTGAAAATCATTGAACTCTTTTTTAGAACGGGCCGTAAAGCCAACAGTTGAGTACAAAACCCCGTCGGTAACGGGCCATTTCAGGGGTCCTTCGTTTACTTTCTCCCAGTTGGCAGGCGAGTAGCCTTTGATGGCCACCCACTGGTCGGTGTTTTTACCATCAAACAAAACAATAGCGTCGGAGGGGGGCGTGGTACCCGAGGTATTGGCCGAGAGCGTCCCCGGTGTAACCACGGGCGGAACCGGCTCCCAGATTTCGGTCGATTCGGGCGTTTGCTTGCTCGGCTGCACCTGCGCCATCGACACGGTAGCCAGACCCATCAGCGCAGCGCAGATGGAAAGGAATAAAGAACCATTTTTCATGGAAGCATTGGGTTTAGTGAATCCTGATTTAAACGGTCAAAGATAGAACAAATGGCGAATCACGTTCTTTTATCGCGAAAAAATGCTAAATTTCAGGCCTTAAAATTCCCCCTTCATTCATGACACAACCAATCCCAGTAGCCCGTCTTCGCTGGCTGCTCAGCCTGGGCTG
>JAYVAP010000266.1:0-4417 GCA_043750915.1 Spirosoma sp.
CGAAGGTAGTCTCCTCACCTACTTACCCGGATTCATCTCGCGTTCCTCATAGGCCAGACCGTACTGTTTCAGCACATCGGCCGGCACGCCCTCCCACTGATTGGGCACGTTGCCCACATAACCGATGTCTTTGATGCCCATCTGACTGGAAAAAAAGCCCGTTGCGGTCATGTTGCGCATGGTGCTAAAAAAAGCCGCTCCCTGCGTCATATCGGGTTTCGCTATTTTGGGATACGCAATCTGCTCCACCATATCAATTTGCTGGGCTTTGGTGCATTGCACAAATGGCTTGCCGTAGCGTTTGGTGCAGGTGTTGTCGAGCCAGCGAATTCCCCCGCGCATGGGTGTCTGGCCTTTTGGTTGATCCTTCATCATAAACTCGATGAACGCCGGCACGCCCGCCTGCGACGCACTACCCGACCGCTCGTCGGCGGGAATGATGATGTCCGACAGCACCGTAACCGTCTGTAACTCATGGGGTGTAAAAAACTTCTCGCCCATGAGCCTGGCATCGCGCTCGGCTTCAAATTTCTGTCGGCCGCCCGGCACTTTAAGGAGTTTGGTGTCGGGCGGGGCGGGCACGGCGGCTTCGACCGGCGAAACAGCCAGCCCAAAACCGGCCAGCGACAGGGCTTTCAGGGAGTCTCTGCGTTTCATATATCTGCCTGTTTAATGGTTTTTAGGGTATTCATTTGTGGTTGGCAACGCTGGTTTGGGTTCGGGCACCAAAT
The DNA here is from genome assembly GCA_043750915.1 of Spirosoma sp. GTDB lineage: Bacteria > Bacteroidota > Bacteroidia > Cytophagales > Spirosomataceae > Spirosoma. The sequence goes on from JAYVAP010000266.1 coordinate 732, forward strand.
GGCCAGGTCATCAACTACACAATCTGTCCAAAACCTAAATATTATTTCGTTTAACCTGATCGATTAAATATTCGCTCGTGCGCATGGAGCTGGCCAGAATTGTCCAGGTCACGTTTTTGTCGCCCTGTGAGGGGAACGAGGCCGCATCGACAACAAATAGGTTTTTCACGTCGTGGGCCTGCTGAAATTTATTCAAAGCCGATGTTTTAGGGTCGTTGCCCATGCGGGCCGTGCCCACTTCATGAATAATCTTGCCCGGCTCGGCCAGGCCGTAGTTGTTGTGGGCACCGGGTTTATCGCCCAGGGCGATGCCCCCCATGGCGTGAATAATTTGCTCAAACGTTTCCTGCATGTGTTTGGCCTGCTTCACCTCGTAGTCCGACCATTTGTAGTTGAAGCGCAGCACCGGAATGCCAAATTTATCCACCACGCTGGGGTCAATTTCGCAGTAATTGCTTGCTAAGGGCACCGGCTCCCCCCGTCCGGCCATACCCACGTAAGCACCGTAGAACCGGCGGAAATCGTCTTTCAAACCAGCCCCGTAGCCCCCGCCTGCCTTCATCCTGCCGTCGCGGCCGGGAATCAGGCCGTTCAACGCTTCGATGCCCCAGCCAAAGCCATAGGCAGGCATGCCCATGCCACCCCAGTATTCGATGTGGTAGCCGCGCGGAAAATCCAGTTTGCTGTTGTCGAGCCACCAGGGTGTGAACACGTGCATGCCGCCCACGCCATCTTCATTGTAGCGTTTTCGGTCCATCAGGGCGGGCACAAATGCCGTGCGGCTGGCCCCCGTGGAGTCGTTGATGTATTTGCCAACCACTCCGCTGGAATTGGCCAGGCCCGTTGGAAAACGGCTCGATTTGGAGTTTAGCAACAGCCGCGCCGTTTCGCCCGCACTGGCGGCCAGCACAACCGTTTTGCCTTTTACGGTGACCTCCTCCAGCGTTCGCGTATCCACATAACTAACGCCGGTGGCTAAACCCGTGGCTGGGTCCGTGAGTACCTCCCGAACCATGGCCCCGTTGATGAGGGTAACATGGCCGGTTTTGAGGGCGGGCTTCACCAGTACCGACGACGAGGAAAAATCGGCATAAGCCTGGCATCCCCGGCTACACTGGTTACAGTAGAAACACGCCCCGCGTTCGTCGTTGATGGATTTTGTGAGAATGGACAACCGCGACGGAATCACCGGAATGCCAATGTTTTTGGCCCCCTTCCGAATCATCAGCTCGTGCAGGCGTGGTTTAGGGGGGGGCAGAAAAATGCCGTCCGGCTCGTTGGGAAAGTTCTCGACCGACCCAAATACGCCAATCAGTTTATCAACCCGGTCGTAGAATGGTTTGATATCGTCGTAGCCAATGGGCCAGTCTTCGCCCACGCCGGTCATCGTTTTTCGCCGGAAATCGTCGGGACCAAAGCGCAGCGAAATCCGTCCCCAGTGGTTAGTTCGCCCGCCCAGCATGCGCGAGCGGAACCAGTGAAACTCGGTGCCGGGGGTGGTGGTATAGGGTTCGCCTTCAATGTCCCAGCCGCCCCAGGCCGCGTCGAAGTCGCCAAAAGCGCGGGTTGTTCCGGCTCCGCGCCGGGGCGACTCCCATGGCCATTTGAGCTGGGTGATGTATTTAGGGTCGGCAGGGTCGTAGTAGCCGCCCGCTTCCAGCAGCAGCACGCTGGCACCGGCTTTGGCCAGTGTGTAGGCAGCCATGCCCCCACCGGCTCCCGAACCAACAATAACGACATCGTAACGAGTGGGTGCTTTTCGAATCTGGAAGGGGTCCATACAGAACGTTAGGTTTGTAAGCGTTGATCAAAAAAAAGCGGCTGAGTACTGACCTGCCCCGCTGCAATTACGGCAATTCGTTCAGTACGATGGCCTTGTACGAGGCTTCGGCTTTGCCACCCCCGTGAATTTGCAGACCAATGAGACCCGACTGCGGTATGGCCGGGTCCGTCTCCACGTAGTCGACCGTGGGCTGCCCGTTCAACCAGATCCGGATTCTCGGACCTTCGCATCGAATTCTGTACTCGTTCCAGTCGTTCAGCCGCAAAATGCGGGTAATCAGACTGGAATCAGGTTGGGCCAGCGTTTTATTCCGGCGCGATTCATCGTATAAGCTACCCCAGTAGCCCTGGCCCAGATCAGCCTGGTAGCCAGTCATTTCGTAGGCAGGATTAGTCAGGCGCTGGCTGCGCAGTTGCACACCCGCGTTCACAAATCCCGTGCCGACGAGTTTCCAGCGCAGCGTTAGCTCAAAATTAGCATACGAACGGGTTGTACACAGAAAATCATTGTGTGATACCATTTTGTTCAGCGACCCGCCAACCAGTGCGCCCCCCTCCACCCGCCATTCGTTCGTTGTGTCGCCTTCCCACCCCCGAAACGTTCGCCCGTCAAACAGCGGGGTTGACTTCGTAAGCAAGTTGACCGACTGGCCAAAAAAACCAGCCATTTTCAGTATGCACAGGATCAACAAAGTGTTTGACATGGCTTATTGCGGTGAATCAACAACCGGATAAGCAGCAAACTGGCTAATTTTACCCAAAAATATTTGCCGTCAGTCGAACAAATACCAGTCGACACCAAAAGCAAAACCCCGGCGCATCTGCAAAAAGCCGGGTGCCACAAAATAGCCCCGTGGAAACAAACCCGCCACGGCACCCACGTTGGCGTTGGTGAGTTTAATAAACAGCCGCGTCCGGTTCACCCGCAGGTTGGCGTAGAGGTCGGCCAGCAGAAATCCCTCCGTTTTCACTTGGTTTTGCAGGTAAAACTGCTGCGTAACGGGCATGTAGGCATCGCCATAATAGGCCGATTTATAGTTCAGGTCGATGCCGGTCTGGATATACAGCACTTTGGCGTACAGAAATTCATATTGAAGGCGGGTATTGACAAAAATTTTCGGAGTTCTCAGCACATCCATCCGCGACTGTTCCGTGTAATAAGCTTGCCCGGCCACAACAAATTTACCCAGCCCAATGTGGTAGCCCAATCCCGTTCTGAGTACGCTGAATGGGGCGATTTCCTGTTTAACAATAGCCTTCTCATCAAAATATATGTAGTTGTCGAGCAGGTAATAATCGAGACTCGGTTCCAGGCGAATATTTTTGTAGCGCAGGTTGAGTTTGCCGTAGGCGTGGGTATAACCCCGTTTATTGAAGTTTTCGCGCCAGAAAAAAACGGGGCTTTGATATCGTTGCTGGAGGAGCGTGGGGGCCACCGACATCCGGGTAAAGCCGGCCGTCAGAAATTTACTTTCCAGCTGGCCCTGCAGGCGGTATTCGCCCGTGCTGCCAAATTCGGCTTCGGCGGTGATGCGCGAGAGGCTGTCGGGCAGGTAATAGCCGAGCCAGCCCCCGACAAACGTTTCGGCCCGGCGGGGGGGTTCGTAGTTGGCATATTGGTTACGGGCGTTGCTATAACGGGTATACTGCCCATAAATCCGGCTGCGCAGGTAGGCCCGGTAGTTAAAAGCCGAGCCACCCCGCTGGAAAATGCCCTTCAGCCCCACCATGTTCTCCACCAGCCGGAAGCGGGCATCCTGCTCAATTCGCGATGTATCGTTCAGAATAGTGGGGTAGAAACCCGGCACCGTTTCGCCCGGCAACAGCCCCCGTTTGGGTAGCTGATTGAGTCGTACGGTATCATCCTGGTAAAAGTTTTTCTGCCGCCGGTAGTCCAGCCGGTG
>JAYVAP010000267.1:0-2294 GCA_043750915.1 Spirosoma sp.
GGCATGTCCTTGCGAACAATGGTGTTTGAGACCATCGCGTCTACCGGTTCCGCCAACCCGGCGTTGAAATCGGTACGTTGTGTCAAACGTGGGGGCAAAAGTAGGGATAAAAGGGGGAAATAGAAAGTCCTGCCCAAAAATAGGCTGATCCTTTCTCCGAGGCCATGCTTATTCGTAGCGCAATGCCTCGATAGGGTCGAGTTTGGAGGCCCGCACGGCGGGATAAATACCGGCAAACAGCCCCACGGCCACGCACACCACAATGCCCAGCCCCATCCAGGCCCACGGCACAATAAACCCGCCTTTGCCCTGGCTCACCAACAGGGCAATCAGGTTGCCAATACCCAGCCCCAGCACTACACCGCCTAAACCACCCAGCAGGCAAATGACAATGGCCTCGATGAGAAACTGCTCGCGGATGCGTTGTGGCGTGGCTCCCAGCGACTTACGGATGCCAATTTCGCGGGTGCGCTCGGTAACCGACACCAGCATGATGTTAAGCAGCGCAATGGCCGCGCCCAGCAGTGTGATAAACCCGATGCCGAAACCACCAATGCGCAGGTAGCCGGTGATGTTTTCGGTTTGTTTGGCCAGATCGTCGGCCCGCTCCACATCAAACGAGTCGGGCTGACCGAGCGGGTCGCGCCGGACCTGCCGCATCACGCCCCGCGCTTCGCCAATGGCTTCGTTCTGGTCGGCCACACTTGGTACCGATGCCGTAATGTCGAAGGTCAGGCGTTGCGAACCCGCTAAGGCGCGGGCGTTATCTAACGGAATGAGCACAATCCGGTCGTCGCCCCCGCCCGAGAAGCCGCCTTTTTTGGCCAGCACCCCCACAATTTTATACTGCGTTCCCGACACGCGGATCACCTGGCCCAGCGGGTCTGTTTTTTTCTCGAAGAGCGTGTTGGCAAGTTCGTTGCCAATGATGGCCACATTGAGGGCATAAGTCAGGTCGTTGACGGTGAGGTTGCGGCCGCGATCCAGCGTGAATCCCTTCACAGCCAGGTAGGTGTCGTCGCCCCCGGTGAGCTGCACGTTGGGGTTGCTTTTTTTGGCACCGAATTTAGCCTGGGCCGCCTGCGCCACCACGGTCGACACCGAAATGGTGGCTCCGTAGGGAAACCGCCGTTTAAACTGCACCGCGTCGAAATAGTCGATGGGTTCGTCCTGTTTTTGCACCCTGCCGCCCTGCCGGTAGCCGTTTTGGCGGGCCACAATGCTGAACGTGTTGGCACCCAGCCCGGCAAAACTGCTGTTTACCGAGTTCTGAATACCGTCGATGGCCGTCAGAATACCCACCAGCGAAGTGATGCCAATGGCAATGATGAGGGCCGTCAGGATGGTGCGCAGACGGTTGCCGGCAATGGAGCGCAGGCCTTCGCGGATGTTTTCGAGTAAATTCATTTAACACAAAAATTGCTTATCTTTCGTTATCACAAAGCTACCCAGCCTATTTCTGATCGGAAAGCCAATGAAACGTCTGCTGTTACCGCTTATCCTAATTCTGGCCGTGATGGGCCACGCCCGGGCATCGCGTATTCTGATTCCGATGGACGAGGGCCAGAAAAACCACCTCAAAGCCTACGGCATTGCCTACTGGGTGCTAAAAACCCACGACACCGAAATCGACTGGCTGCTCAACTACCGGGGCGGTTCTTTTCTGATGCCTCAGAGTCAGTCGTTTATCAACGAAATGGTGATCCGGGGCGTTAGCTACGAGGTTATTTCGGAAGCGCAGGCGGGGCAGATTCTGGCCGAAGTGGGTGCTGCCGATGCCAACATGGACGCGGTGAAGCTGCAGAAGCCGCCCAAAGTAGCCGTTTATTCGCCCCGCACCAAGCAACCCTGGGACGATGCCGTGACGATGGTGATGACCTACGCTGAAATTCCCTACGATGTGGTGTTCGATGAGGAGGTGATGAACCTGAAACTGCCCGAATATGATTGGCTGCACCTCCACCACGAAGATTTTACGGGGCAATTTGGCAAGTTTTTCCACTTCAAAGATCAGCCCTGGTACATTGCCCAGAAGCAGGAAGCCGAGAGCATCAGCAAAAAGTTCGGTTTCTCGAAAGTGCCCCAGCTGAAGTTGGCCGTATCGCAGAAAATCCGCGATTTCGTGCTGGGGGGCGGCTACCTCTTTGCCATGTGCAACGCCACCGATACCTTCGACATTGCGCTGGCCGCCCACAACACCGACATTGTTGAAACATTTTACGATGGCGACCCCGCCGACCCCAGTGCCAACAGCAAGCTGGATTTCAGCCAGACATTTGCTTTCCGTGATTTTC
>JAYVAP010000268.1:0-15150 GCA_043750915.1 Spirosoma sp.
TTTTTGCCCGGCATGTACCGCTTGCAAAAGACCCTGAAAAGCAACAGGCCAGCCCGGTTGGAGCTGGCCTGCGCATGCCAAAAGTAGCTACTGCTCAGCGGTTGGCCCGGTTGAAATAATAATTGACTCCTAACCGCAGGCGTCCGCCCCGGTTACGGCCCGCCAGGGGGTTGCTGCGGTCGTAATAGTTCGTTTCCAGGCTACCCTCGGCTCCTAAGTTTTTCAGGATATAAAACTGCAAGCCAACCTCCAGATTGATACTGTTGAATTTGGCTTTTTCGTCGGCGGCTACGTTGCTGGCCCGCTCACGACCAAAGTTATAGCCAGCACCCACAAAACTACTGATGCGGGTTCTAAAGGGGTAATACCGCGCAAAAAGCCCAAACTGGCTCGAACGAAAACTGGTACTCAGCCGCCGGTCGAAGCCCAGCCGGACACCGCCCATGAAACCCGGCTGAAAAAAGTAGCCGATGCGCGGGTCGAGTGCCAGATAAAGACCGGTGTTGCTGCCTAAGCCAAAACCGAGAGAACTGCCCACAAAAACGCTGCCCTTATCGTACCATGATAAACCAAATCGTTCGTTGCGCTGGCGGGTGGGGTCCAGAATTTTGTCCTTCACTTCCTGTTGAACATCCTGCGAAACCTCCTTCAGTTCCTGCTTCACCCCGGGTGCCCGCTCATCGACCTTTTCCTTAAACTTTTCGGCCCCTTCCTGCACATCCTCTTTCACCTCTTGTGCTTTGTCGCGTATTTTCTCTTTGGTTTCTTCCCGAATAAGCGGTTTGTCGCGGGGAGTTTCGTTCTGGGCCATTGCCGCCACCGACAGTAAGGCCAGCAGCGTGGTGAGTGTCAGTAAATTTTTCATGTGTCCTGCGTTGGTCATGATGTTGAGTATGCACTGCCCTATTAACTCAAAAGACAAAATAAGGTTTGCAGACAGTTGCAGAGATTATTGAAATAATACAACAAAAAAAAGCCCCCTTACTTAGCAAGAGGGCACCGACACGGAAAAATACTAATAAAACAAATCTATTTGCGAAGCGTGTCGATCAAATGTTGTACCTGCTCGGGTGAGACCGCCGGGAAATTGGCAATCCGAATCTGGGTCTCTTTAAACGTACCGTAACCACTGCCCAGAATCATACCCGCCTGCTTAGCCGTTGCCAGCACGGCGGCCGGATTTTTGGTAGTGGCCACAACAACGGTTTGCGAACGATGCCGCTCTTCTTTAACAAAAGGCTGATAATCAGCAGAACTATCCAGGAATTTATAGAGCATCCGGGCTTTTTCTTCGGTTTCCCGGCGGATGGTATCGATGCCGATTTTGTTGAAATCCTCCGCAATTTTACCCAGCAGATAAATAAACAAAACGTTTGGCGTGGCGGGCGTTTCAAACGTCTGGTAGTGCTTCCAGAGCGTGGGCAGGGTGTGGTGCGCCCCAATGGTTAGCGAGTCGTATTTTTGCAATCGCTCAGCTTTGGCCAGGCACGCCTGACTGGCAATCCAGACACCCAGCCCGGCGGGCATACCAAAGGCCTTCTGAACCGAAAAAAAAGCCGAGTCGATCAGCCCAAAGTCGAGGTTAGGGTGCGGAGCCGACGAAACCATGTCGACGACAAACAGTTTTTTGGGGTATTTTCGCTTCAGTTTGTGCATATCGGCGGGCCGCATCTGCACCCCCGACGAGGTTTCGTTATGGGTCAGACACACCAGCTCGGCGTATTCGGGCACCTCGATGTCGGCCTGATCGAAGCCTTCGCCAAAAGGTTTTTCCAGCACGTGGGCATACTTGTGGAGGCTGTTGGCATAGTCGAAGAATTTCTGCGAAAACGAGCCATTGACGAGGTGAAAACTCTCATGCTCAACGCAGTTGAACAGCACCCGTTCCCACACTTCCGAGGCCGAGCCGACGAAGAAAATACCGTGCGTGGCCGGAATATTGAGCAGGGTTCGCAGTTGCTCATCGGCAAACTGATAAATAGCCCGAAACGGCTGACTCCGGTGCGAGATGGAACCAATTTGGTCGTCCATTGCCGTTTGCAGGTGCCGGGCAAAGGTCGGATACAATTCGGCCGGGCCGGGTGTGAAGTAGGTGTTTTTCATAACAATTTTTCAACAGGCTGATGTCTTAATAATGTTGTGTGCCAGGCTAAGAAGGCAAATTAAACCCGGATCCTTTTTAGGTAACTACTACGGATTCTGCCGCAATTGCCGTTGTGGCTTCAAGTTGCTGCCGGATGCTCCACCCAACAACCTCCGCCAACTTTACGGGTACGGCATTTCCTATCTGGCGCATTCCCTCAGTCCAACTACCGCTGATGTAGAAATCATCAGGAAAGGTTTGAATGCGGCAACTCTCCCGGACGGAGAAGTACCGGACAGAATTATCAGGGTAGCGCACCATATTTTCACCACCGGGAACCCCATGATCACCTGCTTTAAGCGTCTTTGAAGGCTCATCTATTTCACTACCAGTATGCCCGGGATAGAGCCGCGCGCCCTCACGTAGTTCATGGTTTATTGGACTTTCAGGCAAGCCTGAAATTGCATCCCGCACGGTACGCCAACGCTGGGTGTTTGGGGCAAAGAGACCGTATTTCTTTATGATACGTTCTACTTGAGCCATTTCGGCCGACGTAAGTGCAGGACGATTCTTTTTAGAAATTTGATGTTCATCCCAGTAATCACGCGTTACCCACTTTGCCCAAATTAATGCATCTTCTGAATGCGTAGGTTTGGGGAAACTCCATTCTGTGTGTAAATCGTTGCGAAATCCGACAATAAAAATGCGCTCCCGCTTCTGTGGCACGCCGAAATCAGCCGCGTTCAGTAACCGGACCACCGTACGGTATCCATCTGCAGGCGTATGGCCTGCCGTATGGATTTTTTCTAAGCGGTAAAGATGATCCTCCCAGCTTTCGGCATTACCCTTGCCCAAATCCGGATAGTTCAATTGAAGCGTGACATATTGCAGGTAGTTCGTAAAAGATGCCCGTAATAACCCTTTCACGTTCTCAAATACAAAAACTTTGGGACGCAGTTCCCGAACAGCCTTAATGGCTACAGGAAACATGTCGCGTTGGTCATCATAGCCTTTGTGTTTCCCACCCAAAGAAAATGGCTGGCAAGGTGGGCCACCCGCAACCAAATCAATCGGTTTCAGGAGCGAGCGGAAGTCAAACGAGCGGGCATCGCCTTCCACAATTTCCCAGGAATTAGCCGGATAATAATTTGCTTCTTTATTGTGACGCAATGTCCTGCACGCGTGAGGATTCCATTCAACTAAGGCTTCGTGATGAAACCCGGCGGCCGACAGACCTAACGCAAGTCCGCCCGCGCCAGAAAATAGTTCAACAGCGTTATACATCACTTAAACTTCCGGTTTTCAGCAGTTCAACGTATTTTTTGATCTTTTGCAAAATCGTGTCCGGATCGTTCTCCCCCTTAATGCCTTTGAGTTTATCGGCCCATTTGCGGCCGCTGTGGATCACGTCCCACGGAGAACGCGCCTGGTCGTGGCGGCCTCCGCCCGGATCGTGATTACCAAAACCATCTACCCATGCGTTCCACAGGGGGTTGTATTCTTTGATAATGGCAGATTCGACAGGTGGAATCAGTGCGTCTTCCTGATGCGGAATAATGACGAACCGGCATTTAAAATCTTCGCGTGCGAGATTGTCAACGGCCTGTATGCTCTTGGCATGTTCGCCCAAACGCTTACATAAACTATTCGCTTCTTTACCTCCCTGGCCTTTTCTCGCACCCGTCGGAATGGCTTTGCCTACGTAAATAGGAAGATTATAGGCGATACGATTGGCACCGCTGATGGCCGTATAAAGTTCGTTGCTGCCCGTATAATAGATGGCATAAACTCCCGATCCGAAAAAATTTTCTGTAGGCGGCAACTCATAAACTGGGGTACCATTAAAAAAGCGAATGGCATCCTTCAGAAGATCAGCCAATTGTGGCGAACGAAATACATGTTCTTCCCGATTGAAAGGGCGTTTTGAAATCATCATGGAGGCTTTTCAGGAAAAAATGCGCCTGACCTTTGGTACTACCACGCTGCAATTTAAGCAATTTTACACGGTCTCGAAATTTACCATTCAGGGCACTGGCACCTCCCTGAACTACACCGCTGATAATGAAATAAACAAGTCAGATCGGATCGCCCGGCATATCCCGCGCCGAAGCGGTGGGAGCTGCTCAAATTAATACAACAGTCGAAACTTAATGGTCTGGTCGATGCTGCGGAGTTCACTCACCACTTCGTCGGCATATTCTTTGGCAATATCAGTAATGACGTAGCCGATCTGCTCATTGGTTTTCAGATATTGACCCCGGATGTTGATGTGGTAACTGGCGAAGATGTTGTTCATCTTCGCCAGCACACCGGGCATGTTGGTATGAATGTGCAGCAGGCGGTGCGAATCGTTCAGCAGGGGCAGTTGCAGTTCGGGAAAGTTAACACTGCCGTAGGTGCTGCCGTTGTTAATGTATTCGAGCAGTTTGCCCGGCACAAACTGCCCGATGTTGGCCTGCGCTTCCTCGGTGCTGCCGCCAATGTGGGGGGTCAGAATCACGTTGGGCTGCCCGCGCAGCGCATTCATAAACTCCTCATTATTGGTCTTTGGCTCCTGCGGAAACACGTCGATGCCCGCCCCAATTACCTTGCCGCGCTCAATGGCATCGACCAAAGCCGGAATATCGACAATGTGGCCGCGCGACAGATTCAGGAAAATAACGCCGTTTTTCATCAGGCCAAACTCGCGGTAGCTGATGAGATTTTTGTTTTCCCGTCGGCCGTCGGTATGCAGGCTGATGATGTCGGCAATGGCCAGCAAAGCCTCCAGCGATTTGCACTTGCGGGCGTTTCCTAAGGCGAGTTTGTCAACGGCATCGTAAAAATAGACCTCCATGCCGAGGGCTTCGGCCACCACCGAGAGCTGCGTGCCGATGTTGCCGTAGCCCACCAACCCGAGTTTTTTGCCGCGTACTTCGTAGCTGTTCTTGGCCGATTTGTCCCACACGCCCCCGTGCATGGCATTACTTTTAGGCACGATGCCCCGGATGAGCATGATAATTTCGCCAATGGCCAGCTCCACCACCGAGCGGGTGTTGCTGTAGGGCGCGTTGAACACCGCAATGCCGCGCTCGGTGCAGGTGTCCAGGTCGATTTGATTGGTGCCAATGCAAAATGCGCCGACGGTCATGAGCTTGTTGGCCTTTTCCAGCACCCGGCGCGTCACCATCGTTTTGGAACGAATGCCCAGGATAGACACGTCACGAATGGCTTCGATAAGTTCTTCTTCATCCAATGCCCCTTTCCGGATCTCAACGTTGAATCCTTCCTGCTCAAAAAGCTGAATGGCCACGGGATGCACGTTTTCGAGCAGGAGCACTTTGATGCGGCTCTTGGGATACGACTGGCTGCGGCTGAGCTTGTTATCGAACAAAAAATCATCGAGCGAGGGGGTCACATAATCGGCTTTCTCAACCACTTTTGGCCGCGCCACGTTCTCGGTGAAGGCGTAGAATTTGTTGGCCAGGCCCGCTTCCCGAATTTCATAGTCGGTATAGCCGTCGCCAATCACATAGACGTCGCCGTTGAGGTTCAGGTCGCGCATCAGTTTAACCTTGCCACCATCGGAGGCCAGCGGGTTGCCGGGGTCGCAGCCGGTGATGTTGCCCACTTCGTCGTAGGTAAATGTGTTGGCAAAGACGTGGTTTTCTTTCACGCCCAGCGAGGTCACAATAGGCACAATAAACTCCAAAAAACCGCTCGAAACGACGTAGATATGATCGGCGTTTTCGGTGATAAAAGCCCGGTTTCGCTGAAACGAATCGGATATTTTGCCCATCAGCGTTTCTACCAGGGCGGGCAGGTGGTTGCGGTGGGCGTGGAGCAGTTGCAGGCGCAGGGCCAGCGAGTTGGCCAGCCCGATTTCGCCCGACATGCCCCGGTCGGTGATGGCTTTGATTTGGTCGAGCACATCATCGCGGTCGGGGCGGCCAATAAGGGAGATTTCGCCCAGCACGTCCAAAGCTTCAACTTTAGTAAACGTACTGTCGAAGTCGATGATATAGAAAGTCTGTTCGGCCGTGCCGGCGGTGGATGTTTGGGTAGTCATGAATTAAAGAAAAGTGATTCGATTCAGGCGACGATTTCTATACCCGTGCGGTCTACTTCATCAATAAATGGGTCTTTCCGCAGGTACGCATCGGTTGGATAGGGGTGTGGTTCAATGTCAAAAAGTTGTGCTGTAACGGGTGCCAGTAATCGCCAGTTCTGGACAGAATCATGAGAAAATTGATCGGATACAAACAAAACATCAATATCAGATTCAGGCCCCGCCGTACCGGAAGCTACAGAGCCGAAGAGAATAACCTTGTTAAAATGGATATTCCGTCTGTTGCATAACAGTACGTACTTTTTTACTAACTCGACGGCAGCAGACTGATTAACCATACTTTTAGCGGATTAACGCGTTCTATATATTCCTCAACCAGCGCATTGGTAGTAGTTTTGTTGATATCTGATACGTAGTCAGGATAACGACCTTCCAGTTGAAAGCGATTTAGTTCAATGAGCAACACCCCATAATTATCGGGGATGTTTATTTTAGCTTCCGTTAGAATACGATTCAAGTTATGCGTACGTGGTGGCGTGTTTCCTTCATTTGAATGAATCCATACTGCTTTACATAACTTCTCTACCGACAGATGCAGCCAGAAGAGTGCCTGTAAATATTTCTGTCCTTTACAGAGAATATCAACTGTTTCCCAGTCATCGATCGATTGACGCTTCCAATAAATAATATGTTCTGCCTTCGTCATGAACATCAACAGGTAAAAAATGATACGGCCCGCTCCTCCGACCAGTAAGGCTGCGTTCCGTTAATGCCAGACGCTTTCGATGCGAAGCCGCAATGGCCACCCTGCCCCGGAAACTCCATCCAGACGTTGGGTAGTTCCCGCGCCAGGGTTTCGGGGAAGCACTCGGGCGACAGAAAGGGGTCGTTTTTAGCGTTGACAATCAGGGTTGGCACGCCGATTTTTGGCAGGTAAGGCAACGCACTACTCTGGGTATAGTAATCCAGTACGTCTCGAAATCCATTCATGGGTGCCGTAAAGAGGGTATCGAACTCGCGGACACTCCGGGATTTTCGGATGGCATCGGTTGGGAAAACGCCCGGCATAAGGGCCGCTTTTTTAAGTACTTTGCGTTTGAGGGTTCGGTTAAACCGGTAATTATAAACCAGGCTGTCCCATTTTTCGAGCCGCCGGGTGGCCCCCACCAGATCGAGCGGCACCGAAAACGTTACCGCTTTTTTAACCGCCGGGTGGAGGTGCTCACCCTGCTCGCCGAGGTACTTGAGCGTGACGCTGCCGCCCGCGCTGAAGCCCATCAGATAAACAGTCTGGTATCCCCGCCCAATCGCATGGTGCAGAATATGGTGCAGATCGGCCGTGTCGCCGATGTGGTAAAAGCGTTGCTGCCGGTTCAGTTCGCCACTGCACGAGCGGTAGTGCCAGGCCAGACAATCGAAGCCGCTCCGAACCAGGTGCCGCACCATCCCCACCAGATACGTACTTGTTGAGCTGCCTTCCAGCCCGTGCGATAAAATAACCAGCTGCCGGTCTGCTGGCTCTCCGTTCCCCGAAAAAGCCCAGTCGAGGTCCAGAAAATCATGGTCGGGCGTGTCAATTCGTTCCCGTACGTAGTTGACCATAACCTGGCGAAACAGCGAGGGAATAATGGTTTGCAGATGACCGTTCCACAGGCGCGCGGGCGGTTCGTAGGTCGACGGGGCAATGAGCGGCATGAGCAGGCGCGGTCGATTAAGGCCGTAAATGTACGCCGAAAGACCGCAAACTGCCCGTATCGCGGCCAGAATTAGCAGTTTCCGGAGTGGGGTTCCGCTTTCGGTTCAACAAAATAGTTGCGCAATCCTACTAAAAAGGAAAACATTGCGCTTTATGGTTGCTTACCTTTAGGCCCTAACCCGGGCAAATGCCCCCAACTCAGTTGCCAATACCCATGAACATCACCGATAATACGGCCCGACGGACCTTTCTTAAACTGGGCGCACTGGCTACTTCGGCGGCCCTGTTGCCCCACTTCGATGTGCTGGCCGCAACGCCCAAAAAGGTTGGCCTGCAACTTTACACCCTGCGCGACCTGATGGCCAAAGACCCCGACGGAACGCTGAAAAAAGTAGCCGAGATCGGTTATAAAGAGGTGGAATCGTATGGCTATGCCGATGGTAAACTCTTCGGAAAAACGCCCAAAGAGTTTTCGGCCCTGCTTGCTCAGCTGGGTCTGACAATGCCGAGCGGTCACTATATAACGGGCAATGTGGTCATTACGGGCAAAGGAACTCTGAAAAATGATTGGGAGCGCACGGTGGCTGATGCCGCCCAGATGGGCCAGAAATACATGGTTTGTGCATTTCTGTTTCCAGAGGAACGCGCTAAGCTCGACGACTACAAGCGGGTGGCCGAATTGTTTAATAAATCGGCAGCCGTATGTCGCGCGGCTGGCATCCAGTTTGCCTATCACAACCATGATTTTGAGTTTAAGGAAATCGACGGACACGTGCCGTATGAGGTGTTGCTGAGCGAGACCGATCCTGCCTTAGTGAAAATGGAGCTGGACTTATACTGGGCCACCTTTGCAGGGCAGGACCCATTGGCTCTCTTTAAAAAGTACCCGGGCCGGTTCCCGCTCTGGCACGTGAAAGACATGGCCAAAACCCCCGAACGCGAGTTTGCCGAGGTGGGCACGGGCAGCATCGACTTTGCGGCTATTTTTAAAGCAAAGAAAACGGCTGGCCTGGTACACTATTTCGTGGAGCAGGATGTGTGCAAACGCCCCCCGCTGGAGGCCATCACCATCAGCTACGGAAATGTGAAAAAGATGCGGACGTAGACCACAGTCCTGGGCCGCCGTCAACAGCGACCCAGGACTGTTCGGAACCCGGCCCGCCATTTTTTTGTAATTTTGGCGGATAGCCCGTTTATTGTGAAAAAAGTTGCCTTTTATACCCTCGGCTGCAAGCTGAACTTCTCCGAAACCTCCACCCTGGCCCGCCTGCTGGAGCAGCAGGGTCACCAGCGGGTGGCGTTCAACGAGCAACCCGATGTTTTTATCATCAATACCTGCTCAGTTACGGACAATGCCGATAAAAAATGTCGGAAAATTGTCCGCGAAGCGCAAAAAATTAACCCGGCGGGCTACGTAGCCATTGTGGGGTGCTACGCCCAGCTGAAACCAGCGGAGATTTCGACCATTCCGGGCGTGGATGCCGTGCTGGGCGCAGCCGAGAAATTCAGGCTCCACGAACTCATTGGCACGTTTGAAAAAACGCCCGCCCACCAGTCCGCCGTGGTGTATCATTCGCCCATCAGCGAAACCATCGACTACCACGCGTCCTACTCGCTCAACGACCGGACGCGCACGTTCCTGAAAGTGCAGGACGGCTGCGACTATCCCTGTGCCTACTGCACCATCCCGCTGGCACGCGGCAAAAGTCGCTCCGATACCATCGAAAATGTGGTGCTTGCCGCCCGCGCCATTGCCGCCCGGAGCGTGAAGGAAATTGTGCTGACGGGCGTTAACATCGGCGATTTTGGTTTAACCCCCGCCACCGCTTCCGACGGGCAACGCGCCGAAACTTTTTTCGATCTGGTGCGGGCACTCGACGAGGTCGATGGTATTGAACGGTTCCGTATCTCGAGCATCGAGCCAAACCTGCTCACCGACGGGATCATTGATTTTGTGGCGCAGTCGAAGCGGTTTGTGCCCCATTTTCACGTGCCGCTGCAATCAGGATCTAATCAGGTGCTGGGGCTGATGCGCCGTCGCTACAAACGCGAGCTGTATGCCGGGCGGGTGGCCAAAATCAAAGAACTCATGCCCCACGCCTGCATTGGGGTGGATGTAATTGTGGGCCACCCCGGCGAAACCCACGAGGCTTTTCTGGAAACCTACCAGTTTCTGGCCGAATTGCCCGTTTCCTACCTGCACGTGTTCACCTATTCTGAGCGGCCCAACACGCTGGCCATCGGCATAACACCCATCGTGCCGGGTCACATTCGGGCGGAACGCTCGAAGATGCTGCATATCTTGTCGGACAAAAAACGCCGGGTATTCTACCAGTCACAGGTAGGACGGGCGGCCACGGTTTTGTTTGAGGAAGGAACGGCCGACGAGATGGTGGCGGGCCAGATGCAGGGTTTCACCGAAAACTACGTCCGGGTGGTGGCCCAATACGACCCGTTGCGCATCAACGAAATGCACCCCGTGTGGCTCACCAGCCTGAACGCCGACGGGCTGATGGAAGTGGACGAAATAACAATGGAAGCCACCGGCTCATTTGGCTCACCTCAGACTGTCGTATTTGCGGTTGATCAGCTCGGCCACTAAGCCCGTCCAGCCAGTTTGATGGCTGGCACCTACACCCCGCCCGTTGTCGCCGTCGAAATATTCGTAGAATAGGACATAGTCGCGGAAGTGTGGGTCCCGGTATTTGGGGTGCTGCCCAAAGGTGGGCCGGTTGCCGTCGGGGTCCTGCGTAAACAGGCTGATGAGCCGGTTTGTGAGTTCGGCGGCAACGGCTTTCAACGTAATCTGCTGCCCCGTTCCAATGGGGTACTCAACGGTGAAGCTATCGCCAAAATAGGCATAGAATCGCTCAATGCTTTCGATGAGCAGGTAGTTGACCGGCATCCAAACCGGCCCACGCCAGTTGCTGTTGCCGCCAAACATCCCGCTGTCGCTCTCGGCGGGCGTGTAGGCCAGCCGGAACGTGGTGTTGTCGAGGGTGAACGTATAGGGCTGATCGGCATAGACGCGCGAGACGGCCCGGACACCGTGCGGACTCAGAAACTCGGTTTCATCGAGGATGCGACTGAGCAACGATTTGAGCCGGAATCCCCGCAATAAACTCAGCAGCCGTTTTTCGTCCATCCCCGCTTCGGTGTAGCGCGACACCTGGTTATAGAGATCGGGGCGGTGGGTTTGAAACCAGGCCATCCGTTGGGCAAAAGCGGGGCGGTTGGCCAGCAGTTTGCCATCCAGCACCTCAACGGCAAACATGGGAATCAGCCCCACCATGGTCCGAACGCGCATCCGCTCCACGCTTCCGTTGGGCATCCTGATCTGGTCATAAAAAAAAGCGTCGTCTTCGTCCCACAGGCCCATATTGGCGGTGCCCATATTGGTCATGGCACCGGCAATGTAAAGAAAATGGTCGAAAAACTTGGTTGCCATGTCGTCATACACCTCGTCATGACTGGCCAGTTCGAGGGCAATACGCATCATGTTCAGGGCATACATGGCCATCCAGCTCGTGCCATCGGCCTGTTCGAGGTGGCTGCCGCCGGGCAGTATGGCGTTGCGGTCGAACACGCCGATGTTGTCTAAGCCCAGAAAACCGCCCTCGAAAATATTGTTGCCAGACTCATCTTTGCGGTTTACCCACCACGTGAAGTTGAGCATCAGTTTATGAAAAATGCCCCGCAAAAATGTCAGGTCGCCGTTGTCGGCAAAGCCGGGCCGGGGCGGCTGGCGTTCCCGCTCCATCCGGTACATTCGCCAGGCGGCCCAGGCCTGCACGGGCGGGTTCACATCCGAGAAATTCCACTCGTAGGCGGGCAACTGCCCGTTGGGGTGCATATACCACTCGTTGGTGAGCAGCAGTAGCTGCTGGCGGGCAAATTCGGGGTCAATGACATCGAAGGTGACGCAGTGAAACGCCCAGTCCCAGGCCGCATACCAGGGATACTCCCACTTGTCGGGCATGGAAATAACCCCCGCATTGATAAGTTGCAGCCAGGTTCGGTTGCGGCCCGATGCCGCCCGCTCCGGTGGCGGTGGCGGGCTGTTGGGCGAATCCACGCGGGCATCCCCGGCCAGCCACCGCGCCACATCGTAATAATAATATTGCTTGCTCCAGAGCATCCCGGCAAACGCCTGCCGCTGCACCAATTTCTCATCGGGAGTGGCCCGTGCGGGGTGAATGTCGGCATAAAAAGCGTCGGCTTCGGTTTGGCGCTGCGCCACAAGGGCATCGAAACCGGCAAAAGGTTTTGCCACGCCAGCCGCCCCCGTTCCGGAATAGGTAAGCCGTAGCCGGATGGTTGCCGATTCGCCGGGCGGCACAGCAAGGGCATAGTGAGCAGCCGCTTTAGTGCCCATACGGGCCGGATTGATGGTGTCGGCCCCGTGCAGCAGGTGATCGTTGATGCCGTCTTTCGGGTAGCGAACGTCCGTGTTGTGGTTGTGGAGCCGAACCGTATTGGTTTCGTTTTCGCAGAAAAGCCAGGGGGGCTGGCCCTCGGCATGGCAAACATACTGGCCCAGGGCCGACCCTTCGGCCATAACCGAGCCGTCGGGCTGATACACCAGGGCTGGCCGCTGGCGGGGCACCCCGTCCGAATCGTCGCCCCAGCGCCAGGTGTTCCGAAACCAGAGCGTTGGCAGCAGGTGCAGCACGGCGGGGTCGGGGTGGGTGGCGGGGTTGGCCCGGTTATGCACCGTCACCGTCATGAGCATATCCTGCGGACTGGCTTTGGCATACGCAACCACCACATCGAAATAACGGTCATCGTCGAAAATGCCCGTGTCGAGGAGTTCAAATTCGGGGTCGAGCCGCCCCCGGTTTCGGTTTTCGGCCAGCAGCCTTTCGTAGGGGTAAGCCGTTTGCGGGTACTTGTAGAGCATCCGCTGGTAGGAATGCGTTGGCGTCGCGTCGACATAAAAATACAGTTCCTTTACGTCTTCGCCGTGGTTGCCTTCGTTGTTTGTGAGGCCAAAATAGCGTTCTTTCAGAATGGGGTCGCAACCATTCCAAAGCGACAGCCCCAGACACAACTGCTGTTTATCGTCGCAGAAACCGGCAATTGCTTCCTCGCCCCAGCGGTAGGCGTAGGCGCGGGCCATGTCGTGGGTTGTATAGTTCCAGGCATCACCGTTGGCACTGTAATCTTCGCGAACGGTGCCCCACTGCCGGTCGGACACGTAGGGCCCCCATTGCCGCCAGGCGGGGTCTTGAAGGCGTTGCTGCTCGATAGACATCAGAAAAATCGGGTTCAGGCGTGGAAACGTTTGGGGTTACCTGCCGCGTAGGTCAGCCACAAACTTATGCACGCTATTCTTTGAAACCCAATTCAGGCGTTTATTACTGATTGCCTGAAAGTGAATCTTGTTTGAGCGTCAATGAATTATCTGTTCTTTTTACCCCTACAGGACAAGTAGCTGATAATCAAAGACAAAGAAGTCTACTATTTTGTGGCTGGCTAACATTTCTCAGCCAGCCACAAATTTTATCACCCACCCGTAGCAAATCCTTCAAATACGGTCATGCCACCATCGATAAAAATGCTGGCCCCGGTGATGTATTCCGACTGGTCGGAAGCCAGAAAAACGGCCAGATTGCCAATGTCCTGCGGCTGGCCAATGCGGTTATAAGGAATCAGCGACAGCAGGCTGTTGAGGGCCTGCGGGGTTTCCCAGGCCGATTTGTTAATGGGTGTTTGAATGGCCCCCGGACAAATACTGTTGACCCGAATCCGCCGGTCGCCATATTCCTGCGCCAGCGATTGCATGAGCATTTTAATGGCCCCTTTGGAGGCTGCATAATTAACATGACCCGCCCACGGGATGAGTTCATGCACCGAACTCATACAAATTATTTTGCCCGTGGCGGCCGAAACCTCCGGACGAGGGCCCCGGCGCAAAAACTCCCGGATGGCCGCCCGGGCGCACAAAAACTGCCCGGTCAGGTTCACGCCAATAACGGTGTTCCACTGATCGAGCGTCATCTCATCAAATTTGGCATCGCGCTGAAGCCCGGCGTTGTTCACCAGAATATCGACCGTTCCGTAGGCCGATACGACCTCGGCAAACATCCGGGCCACGTCTTCTTCCTTACTCACATCGCACTGGGCGGTCATGCCGGTGCCACCCGTGTCTGTAATTTCTTTTAAAACGGCATCGGCAGCGGCCTGCGTAGCAGCAACCGGGTGGTTAATCACAACGGTGGCCCCGGCCTGCGCCAGGGATTTGGCCACGCCGGCACCAATGCCACTGCTGGCACCGGTTATGATGGCAATCTGACCTTTCAGGATAGTATCCATAGAGAAAAACAGTTTGGTAAAAGTAAGCCGCCCGGGGTGTGTTTGGTTTAAAAAACGGTGCAATTAGCCCATTATTAGTGGCATTCTGCCAGTGGCCGGTTGATTTTTTGGGCCGCTGAACCAGTTATGCAACGGATAATTTTCGGACCTGTCGCCCAAAATGGAGCCAGCTAACCGGCTCTGATCCCCCAAATCACGGCGTTGGCACGGCCCGCCGGTCAGGCTGCGTTTTAACCAAATTGCATTATGGCGCTGAAAAATAGCGTCCCGAGACAAGATCGTCCAAAAAGTTAATAATAGCGGAATAATACAACTCATACGCCATAAATAGGGACTTTTTGCATTTTTCCAACAAACGCCCGATTATGCCCATACTGAATTGTCTTTTTAGATGAACTTTCGCTAAAACACTGGTTTTCAGGCAGTCCACTATTGCATTGCGCCATTCAATTGCCCCACCTTTGTCCCGGTCAAACAACCATAATACAACCAACCATAAACAACTGCTTCGGCGGTCTGACATGAAAAAAATTCGTTTATCAATCGCCATACTGCTTTCAGTATGGAGTCTGGCAGGCCTGGGAGAGGCCAAAGCCGACAATGGTTCCGGAGCGGGTGGGGTTAAAATTGAAAAGTCTGAGAGTAAGAAAATCCGCCTATACATCCCCACACGAAGCCAGACATCGAATGCTGCCGTCGACGTGGCCATTATCGATGCTGAGGGTACGGTGCTATATCAGGGCGTTGCGGCCCGCAAAAAGGGCGGTATGCAATCGTTCGACCTGCGGAACCTGCCCGACGGAATGTACTACATCACAGCTGGCAATAACGCCTGGTGGATGTCGCAGGGCGTAACCATCCGGGGCAATAGCCTGACCGTGGATGCCCGCAACCTGCAGGAATTGGCCCAGCCTACGCTGACGGCCTACGCAAAGAACAAAATTGAGGTGACCATGCCGGCTACCAACGTGACGGATGCCAGCGTAGCCATCTACGATGCACAGAACA
>JAYVAP010000269.1:0-2670 GCA_043750915.1 Spirosoma sp.
GCCACCATTAGACAACGATATTTCACCACTTGATTTCAACGATTTTTATTGGTTAAAAGGAAATGTTGTATTCTCTTTGTCAGTTCAATTTTTCCACCAAAAGTTTTTATATCGTTGTTTTTACAAAATTCTACAAGTTCTTCTTTTAACCAATAAAAATCGTTGAAATCAAGTGGTGAAATATCGTTGTCTAATGGTGGCCTTTCCATTTCTTAAAACGGTGTTTGTTTAAAATTACGTAAAGCTATGACGTAATGCGTGAATGCCAGGGTCTTTATCAATTGGTCGATTGATTTAGGGGTTGGTCGCTCCAAGCACACTGACCGGCATCAACTAAGCGATTGGCCTCGCCCAGCTCCGACACTTCTCTTTGTGAGTAAGGCTCCGTAAACATAGCTGTTTGCGGAGCCTTAACATTAAAAGGGGCAATAAATTGATTAATCGGTTGTGAGTAATTTAACCGTTTTTTCCTGCGTGGGCGTACTTACCCGCAGCAGCAGCATTCCCCCCCGGCGACCTACTTCAAAGCGGTGCTGCGCTACGGCACCCGCCCGCTCAATTCGATGACTATCGATAAGCTGGCCCTGCATGGTGGTCAACGACAACAGTAGCGGTTGCTGATCGGCCCCGCGCACCTCCACCGTGACCTGACCGTTGCGGACAGGGTTGCCCAGCACCGTTACGCTTAGCCCGGCCGTCGGCTCGACCCCCCGGCGACCGTTTGAATTACCGTTGCAGACTGCCAGCCAGTTGTAGCTAAAAATAGCCTCGCTTGCCGTCCCGCTCTGGAAGGCTTTCAGCATGATGGTTGGGTTGTCGGTATAGATATTGAGCGTGTAAGGACCTGCTGCCGTGGTAGGCATCATCTCGTTGACCACTGAAAAACTCACTGGCTGACCACTCAGACCCGCATACCGGGGCGTGAAGCTAACCCGGCGCAAACCCGTGGTGATAGTCTGGCAGCTTACCGTGGTTACGCCCGTGATGCTGAAGGGCGAGGTAGCGGGTGGCACAATAACCCCGCCGTTACAAGCGGCCAGCCAGTTGTAGCTGAACGTAGCATCGCCCGGTGTACCTGATTGCATGGATTTCAGCGTAATGGTCGGGTTATCGGCATAGACATTGAGCGTGTAGGGACCTGATGCCGTGGTAGCTCCCATCTCGTTGACCACCGAAAAACTCACCGGCTGACCGCTCAGACCTCCATATTGGGGCGAAAAACTCACCCGGCGCAGACCCGTAGTGATGGTTTGGCAGCTTACCGTGGTTACGCCCGAGATGCTGAAGGGTTCGCCATCCGCCGAACAACTACCGGCTCCATTGGCGCAAAAAGCTGCCCAGTTGCCTCCACCGGGTAAGCCGGGATTGCCGGAGAAATCAATTACACGATTGCCTCCACACAAAGCCGACAAACTGGTTGGCAAGCATCCGGTCAATTGATTATCAGACAGCTGAAGCTGTGCAAGCTTAGTGAGATTACCCAAGCTGGCAGGAATTGACCCGGTTAGCTGATTGGCAGATAAAGAGAAGAAACTTAAATTTGTAAGCAAACCCAACTCGCTGGGTATGCTGCCGCTTAGTTGATTGACACGCAAATTAAATTCTCGTATGTTGATAAGTGATCCCAACTCACCGGGTACGCTGCCTCTGAGTTGATTGTAAGACAGATTAAGGGCAAACAACTTAGGAAGGATACCTAAACTGGCGGGGATGGAACCTGTTAGTTGATTCCTGTCAAGATAAATATTTTCTAAGTTTGTTAAATTCCCTAAACTTGCCGGTATGGTGCCAATTAGCCTATTAGAGCTTAAGCCGATCGAAGTTACGCGGTTGTTCTTACAGCTTATGCGATACCAGTTGCAGGGGTTGGGGTCGGTGATCCAGTTGGTTTTCAGGGTCCAGGCGGGTCCGTTGGTAGCGTTGTAGAGATCGGCTAATGGGGCGTAATCGGGGTGGGCCACCACAGTAAGGGCCGTCGGAGCAGTGAGTTGCGTACTCACTGTATTAGATGACACAACCACGGGGTTGGGTCGCTCACCCGTGTTGTTGATCAGGTTTGCGTTGAGGATAGCGCGGGCCATGATGGTGGGGGCCGTGGCTCCGGCGGGGTTGCTCAATAGCATGGAAAGCCACAGCCAGGTGCCGAGGGCAAGGAATCGTACTGACACGGTCATCGGAGATAGAATTTAGGAATAGAAATGATTTAAATGAAAAAATTTATGTAAGAGGAATATTTTGTTTTTTTTATTTCGCAGATTCAAGTTTCAATGACGCAGGCAATCCGGCCAATGCCTGATGATGAATTTGCCCGCGTGGTGAGTTTACGCTTAGGTCGGTTTGACAAAGATAAGCGTTGATTATATTTAACCTTCTGTTTCCTGCAAAACCTTTGCCAACGTCTTTTCGGCGCCATTTGTCAGCAGCGAGCGCAGGTTGGCAGTTACGGCATCGGCAAAGCCCGGCAGGGTGCTCAGGTCGGTTTGCCAAAGCGACAGGTCCGACAAAACACTTTTCACAAATGTACTGATGGTATCGGATTTGCCCGTTTTCACCGTTTTCCAGTCGCCATAGAAATAGGCCGCCCGTTCGTCCTGAATGGGATACGTGACGACCCCGCGCCCCACGGCAATTTCGCCAAAAAACAGCCCGTTTTCCTCCCGAACAGCCCGC
>JAYVAP010000270.1:0-6164 GCA_043750915.1 Spirosoma sp.
GACGGCGGGATGGGTCGATTTCAAAACCCGAACGGCCCTCGAACGCTCGTTTGTGAAACTCGAAGCCGGGCAGTTTGGCACGTATCGTGCCGTGGCCGGACTGGATTTGCTGGCCAGAAAAGCAGGAACAGATGCCCGGCCCACTAAAAACCAGTCGGCCTACCTGGCATCAGAGTATTCCTACACCAATTCGTACTTCGATAATCCCCAGCGTTTCAAACGCCTGAACGTGGTGGCCAAATATCACCGCCACGTTGGAACAAATTCTAACCTGACCTTAACCGGTACCACCTTTTGGAGCAAGTGGAACCACTCAGGCCAGATTCCCGACCGGGCCGTTGCGTCGGGGCTGACGGGTTTTTTTGGCTCGGTAGATCCCTCGGAAGGGGGCCAAACCAGCCGCACCAACCTGAACGCACAGCTCCTAACGGTAACGTCTCGCAACCACATTATCAAAAATCAGTTTTTCTACAGCAACTATAATTTTGAGTTGTACGCTAACTTCACTTTTTTTAAGGAAGATACCGTCAATGGCGATCAAATACGGCAGAAAGAGCACCGCAACCTGTTCGGATATAACGGGAGTTATTCGACCCGGGCAACCTGGGGGCGGATGCACTGGACAACAACAGCGGGTGCCCAATACCGGCAGGATCTGACCCAGGGAACCGAGCTTGCGCACACCAAAGACCGGGCCACTACGCTGAATCAAATTCAGTTTGGCGATATCAATGAAATTAATGCCGCCCTCTTTGCCGATGAATTGGTGCAGGTTTCGGACCGGTTTACGGTCAACGCGGGCGTTCGGGTGGATTATTTTCGCAGCCAGTATACAGACCGACTGCTGCCAGTGGCCGTTACCAAACACGCTGTTCAGCACATTGTGTCGCCCAAGCTGAATTTGTATTATACCGTCAACCCACGTTTGCAGCTGTACCTGAACACGGGCAAAGGATTTCATTCCAACGATGCGCGGGTGGTGGTTCCGCAGCAGGGCCGCCAGATTTTGCCGGGCGCATTCGGGTCCGATCTGGGCCTGATTGTGAAACCCTTCCCCAAACTGCTCATCAACGTGGCCGCCTGGTATCTATGGCTGGCGCAGGAGTTTGTTTATGTGGGCGATGCGGGTGTGGTGGAGCCGAGTGGGCAGTCGCGTCGGCAGGGTATCGATCTGTCGGTGCGGTATCAACTCACCAAACAGCTCTATGCCGATCTGGATTTGAATACGGCTAAGCCCCGCGCCATTGGCGTTGAAGCCGGGCAAAACTACCTGCCGCTGGCCCCAACTTTCACTTCCACGGGGGGGCTGTCCTGGCAAACCAGCACGGGTTTCAGCGGTTCGATGCGCTATCGCTACATGGGCAACCGCCCGGCCAATGATGATAACTCCTTGGTTGCCAAAGGGTATTTTGTGAACGATTTGCAGGCCAACTACGCTAAGCGGGCTTATGCGGTTGGCCTGTCGGTGCAAAACCTGTTTAATGTGCGCTGGAAAGAGACCCAGTTTGCCACTGAAAGTCGGCTGCGGGGCGAGGCCGCGCCAGTCGATGAAATTCACTTCACGCCCGGCACCCCGTTTTTTGCCCGCCTGAGTCTGACTTATTTTTTCTGATACTCTTGGAAAAATCTGTACCGGTATCACAGACTCAGCAACGGCAGATACCGCTCCCGAAGTATATTGGCGTGGTGAATGGGGTGGCCCACCAGCACATAGCCAAGTGCCAGCACCGACAGTGTCTGGTTGAAACAAATGCCCGTTTGCAAAAGCATTGCCCCGTCGAAGCTCCGAAACAGGGCCAGCGTCGATTGGCGGTTCAGGGCGTATTCGTTGTATAAATCGGAGAGACTTCGGCGGTTGGCGCGGGCCATTTCACCAAACAGATTTTCGTCGAAACCCGGCAGGGCAGTCTGGTCGCTGCGGGCGAAACGCATGGCCCGATACGCCATAATACGCTCGGTATCGATCAGGTGCTGAATAATGTCCCGAACAGTCCACTTGCCGGGGGCATAAATCCGGTCGCCGAGGGCTTCGGCCGTTTCGAGGGGTAGCAACGCGGTAAACGAAGCCGCCTGAGTCAGCGCGTCGATGATGTCGATATCAGGGGCGAGGTCAATGTAACGGTTGAAAAAGCCCGGCAACCCGACAATAGCTGATTTGGTCATGGGGAGGATGAAAATGAGGGTGATGGATACCGGAGGAAAATTGCCGACATGCATCACCCTGATGGGGAAATAACAAAAAAACAACGTAGCCTACGGCTTCACCTTAACTGTGGCGGTTCCCGTCAATTCGGTTACTAAGCGGTCGGCTTTGTAGATATACCGCATGGCGGCCACCATGCCGCCCGCGTGGACCGAGATGCTCCGGTTGAGGTCGGGAACGAAGATGAACTCGCCGGGCAGGCTTTCCATATTGCCGTCGAAGACCAGTCCCACGGCCTCGCGGTTTTTGTTTATCATGGGACTGCCCGAATTGCCGCCAATAATGTCGTTGGTGCTGATGAAACACATGGGTTGTTTGAGCAGGGCTGCCGGTGGATTTTTCCAGCGGGGGGGCAGGTTCCAGGGTGCCTTGTCGCCAAAAGAATAATTGCGGTCATATAGCCCGGCAAAAGTGGTGATAATGGGGGCCTGCGTGCCGTTGTAGGGGTAGCCCTTCACAATGCCATCGTTAATGCGGAGCGAGAACGTAGCATCGGGCGGTACAGCCGTGCCATACACGGTGTATAGCATCCGGCCAAGCTGGCTGCGCAGGACCTCCTGTTGCTGCGTAATGTCGCGGGCCTGCCGGGCGGCTTTGAGGTAGCGCGGGAACCCCAGGCGGGCCAGCATCAGCAGCGGGTCGGTAGATGCGTCGATGGCACCGGACCGCGTGGTGAGTTCGCTCACAAAGGCAGCATTAGTCAGTTTTGTGTTGCTGAGCAGGTAGGCAGCCGCTTCCTTAGGCGACCGGGTCAGGCCGTTGGGTCCGGTCAGGGCGGCCTTCACGTAGGGGTCATTGTTGCCCAGGCCGGCCTGCGCTTCGGTGAGGTGGGCGGCTAAATAGGCTTCTTCCAGTACCCGGTTTTTTATGACCGGGGTTTCTACCAGCGAACGGGCCCGCTCGGCATCCTGCGGGCGGGTGGTCAACAAATCGTTGAACTGCATGAGCACACCCGCAAAAGCGAGGGCTTCGCCCACGGTGCGGCCGTTGGGTGCCAGGTAGGTTACGTCGTTGAAAAGCGTCCGCAGTTTGGCCGTGTTGGCGGCAATATCGTCCCAGGTTTTAAGCTGGTCGGGGGGCAGGTTTTTAGCTTTTGCACCGGCTTTGAACTGCTTCTCAAACACGGCTTTTCGGCCCAGCAGTGCCGCATCGCGCAAGCCTGTTAGCTGACCGCCGTAGGCTTTCAGGCTGTTTTCGTAGCTAAAAATCTCGTTCAGAATGCTGTCGCTTTTGGCCGTGGCGTTGTAGGCCTGTAGGGCGTTGGAGCGGTTGCGCAGCAGCTGGATGGTGGCGGGCGTTTGCAGGTCGCGGTCGAGTTCGAGTTCTGCTACGGTTTTGAGCCGCTCTGTATGGCCGGGGTTGCCGATCACAAAAATGGGTTCTCCGTCGCGGATACCATCGGTGTTGAACTTGAAAAAGTGCGTTGTTTTCAGGGGTTTTCCGCCCTCATAGACCCGAAAAAATGAGCAGTCGAGCGCGTAGCGCGGGTAGGTGAAATTGTCCGGGTCGCCCCCAAAAAAGCCGAGCTGGAGTTCGGGCATGAACACGAGCCGGACATCGGTGTAGCGTTTGAATCCGTAAAGTGCATAGCGGCCACCGTTATAAAACGTGATGGTTTGCAGTTCCAAACCGGCCCAGTCGCTCTTTTTGCTCCATGCCTGCTTCACTGTCTCAAATGCCTGCTCCCGGGCCTGCAACGGATCGGCCGCTGCCGCGCTCATGGCTTCCTGTATTTGCTGGGTAATGTCCTCTATTTTTACCAGCTGATCGACAAACAACCCGTCAACTTTTCGTTCGTCGGGCAGGGTTTTGGCGTAGAAGCCGTTAGCGTTGAGGTCTTCACCTTTGCGGGCAACCCCCGTGCCCGATTCGCGGGCGCAGTGGTGGTTGGTCATCACCAGCCCGTTGGCCGACACGAACGATGCCGAGCAATAATCGGCAAACCGGAGTGCCGCCATCCGCGACTCGTCGAACCAGCGTTGATCGGCCGTGAAGTTATACGTCTTCTTAAAGTAGTCTTTCGGCGGATTGTCGAAAGTCCACATCTTGCCCAGATCGAGCGGCCCGCCGGTGGTGGAGTCAGCCGGGGCGGGGGCGGGTTGCGACTGTCCTGAGCCGGACAAAGCGAGTAGCAAAATGCCCGACAGCACGGCCGGGCGCAGGTGTTTTGTCAGCATAATTAAAAAGATAAAAATCCCGACAAATATAGGGACTACACCGGCTTGCCAACCACTGCCGTTTGCCTACGCTACTTCATTCTTCAGCATAATTTCATTGGCTACCTTGTCATCTTTTCGGATAAAGGGCCGGATAATAAGCCGGGTACCGCGCTGGTAGGTAAACAACCGGTACATCCAGTTGCTGAAGACGACTAATTTGCTGCGAAACCCAACTAAGTAAAAGATGTGAACAAACAGCCAGGCCATCCAGGCAATAAACCCGCTGAGGTGAATGTTGCCGGGCAAATCGGCAACGGCCTTGCTGCGTCCGACAATAGCCAGGGAGCCTTTGTCGAAGTATTCAAAGGGTGTGGTGGATTCATTGTTGACCAGCCGGCGCAGGTTTTTGGCTAAGTGCTCGCCCTGCTGAATGGCGGGTTGGGCCACACCGGGATGCCCTTTGGGGTATTTTTCGCGCTTCATAAATGCAATGTCGCCAATGGCAAACACATCGGTCAGGCCCTGTACCCGGTTAATGGGGTCCACCAGAATCCGGCCGCGCTCGGTCGATTCGGCGGGGATACCATCGATCAGTGCACCCGTTACACCCGCGCCCCAAACCAGCGTCTGGGTTTTAATTTGTTCGCCCCCTTTAAAGGTCACTACTTCGCCGTCATACGATTCGACGAAGGTGTTCAGCTTGACAATAATGCCTAATTCTTCGAGGTATTTTTGGGCTTTTTGCCCGGCCTGCTCCGACATGGGCGGCAGCACTTTGCCCAGCCCTTCGACAAGATAAATATTCATCTGGCTGAAATCCAGGCCCGGATAGTCGGCGGGAAGCACATGTTTGCGCATTTCGGCCAGCGACCCGGCCATTTCCACCCCCGTTGGTCCGGCACCGGCAATCACGAAGTTGAGCAGGCTTTGGCGTTCGGCGGGTTCGCGGGTGATGCTGGCCTGCTCGAAACACTGCAAAAACTGACTGCGTATGTTGAGGGCTTCGGGCACGGTTTTGAGCGGAAAGGCATACTTGGCGATTTGCTCATTACCGAAAAAATTTGATTTCGAGCCGCTGGCAATCACCAAATAATCATACGGCAAACTGCCGATAAGCGTGGTTACGGTTTTGGCGACCGGGTCGATCTGATTGACCCGAACCATGCGGTAATGCAGGTCTTTTTGCCCGTCGAAGGTTTTCCGAAATGGCTCGGCAATGGCATCCGGCTCCAGCCCCGCCGTGGCCACCTGGTAGAGCAGCGGCCAGAAACCGTTGTAGTTTTGCTTATCGAACAATACCACCTGCACCTCGGTGTGGCGGAGGCTTTTGGCTAATTTCAGCCCGCCAAATCCCCCGCCAATGATAATGACGCGCGGTTTGGTCGTGTCGGGTATGTTGAGTGAAAGTTTATCGTATTGCAGCATGTTCAGTTGGCGGTTACGTCCGTGGTTTCCTTCCGCTTGTAGTACCGATGAATACGTTATTTTGTTCAATGAAACCGCTGAAAACCACGGATCGGCACGGAATTGCCGGGCTTAGTCTATATAAAATGGTTGTTAAAAAGCGTTAATACGGCGATTTATTTGCTATGTTGTTCCAACCATTTGGGCATCTTTGTGCTCTTCACCTCAACTACCCGTTCCAATTATGCGCTTCATATTTTACAGTTTGATCATTAACTTGCTACTGATCAGTAGTTTACAGGCACAAAGTACCCGTCTGCGTCCCGAAACCACCACCCTGAGTGGATATGTCCGCGAAACGGGCAGCCGGGAAACCCTCATTGGGGTGAATGTTTACC
>JAYVAP010000271.1:0-2965 GCA_043750915.1 Spirosoma sp.
CGGACCACGCGTTTGGCGTAAGTTTCCGGCTCGATGCCCTCACGGTACTGATGCTGGTGCTGGTGCATGTGGTGGCCCTGCTGGTGCAGGTCTACTCCATTGCCTACCTGCGTGGTGAGGACAAACTCCACCGCTACTTTGCTTACCTGCAACTCTTTATTGGGGCCATGCTGGGCATTGTGCTGGCCGGAAATCTGCTGGTGCTCTACGCGTTCTGGGAACTGGTTGGCCTGGCCTCCTATCTGCTCATTGGGTTCTACACCACCCGGCCTGCCGCCGGCGAGGCTGCTAAAAAAGCGTTTCTGATGAATCGGGTAGGCGATATGGGGTTCCTGATCGGCATTATCCTAACCTATCACCAGTTTGGCACGCTCGACCTGCTGGCCCTCACCAGCGCGGGCCACGCCCCAACCGCTATTGGGCTATGTTTGTTTATGGGCTGCGTGGGCAAGTCGGCGCAGTTTCCGTTGCTGACGTGGCTTCCCGATGCCATGGAAGGCCCCACGCCCGTGTCGGCCTTGCTGCACGCGGCTACAATGGTGGCGGCCGGCATTTTCCTACTCGCCCGCATTCATCCGATGCTTTCGCCCAATGCGCTGCTTGTTATTACGCTCGTAGGTACCATCACTACGCTCTGGGGTGGCTACTCGGCCGTTTTTCAAACCGACACTAAAAAAGTGCTCGCCTTTTCAACCGTCTCGCAACTGGGGCTGATGGTGGCTGCCATGGGCATGGGCAACGTGGGCGGAGCTATGTTTCACCTGATTACCCACGCGTTTTTCAAAGCAGGTCTATTCCTGAGTGCCGGGAGTATTATCCACGCTGTTCATACGCAGGATGGTCGGCAGATGGGCGGCCTGCGCCGGATATTGCCCATCACGTTCGTTAGCTACAGCGTTTGCGCAGCTGCGCTGGTGGGTTTGCCGTTTTTCTCCGGTTTTCTGTCTAAAGAAGTTATCCTGGGGTCGGCTTTTGCCTGGGCCACTGATCAGCCCGGGCGGTTGGCTCCGGTAATTCCGGCTGGGCTACTCGTGTCTTCGGGATTAACGGCCCTTTATATGGCCCGGCAATGGCGGTTAATTTTCTGGGGAGCTTATCGGAACAATGCCGTGCCGCTGCCGCAGGTTCACGAACCCAACTGGCTCATGCGCGGCCCGGTGGTGGTGCTGGCGACTCTGTCGGTGTTTATGTGGTTTTCGCTTAACCCGTTCGGGAGCCACGGAAGCTGGTTTTTCAGGATTTTTTTTCCGGCTGATGCCGTGTTAGGTAGTGCCTGGATTGCTCCGGTTTCGGTGGGCGTGGTGGTGCTGGGCGGCTGGTTTGGCTTCCGGATGCCCGAGCCAAATCAAACCCGCCAATACGTCCGGCTATCGCTCAACGCGGGTTTTCTCGACACCCTATACCAGTACCTCATCATTTCGCCCGTGCTCGACCTGGCCAGTCAACTTCAGCGCATCGAACAACGCCTGATCGATGGGGCAGTAAACGGCGCGGGGGTAGCAACGGTCGTGCTGGCTCACCTGACCAAGGGCATGGACCGATATGGCATCGACGGTTTGGTGAACGGAGTAGCCTGGCTGGCCGGGAAACTGGGCCGCCTGACGCGATCGGTGCAAAACGGCAGCGCACAATCCGCCATTACCGCTGCCGTAATCGGCCTGTTGCTGGTGATCTGGTGGTTATTATGAAACGTTAATGGATACGAAGCCTGCATGGCACAGCTTGCGTGGGCAAATACATACATCAGTCTTAGTTAGGCATGATTCTCTCATTACTTATTTTTTTACCTTTAGTGGGTGCGTTGCTGGTGGTCGTGTTGCCCAACACGCAAACGGCCTGGTTTCGCTGGATTGCGCTGGTTGTTGCGCTAACGGAGGTCGCGCTGACCGGGCTGGCCTATGCTGCCTTCAACCCAACAGCGGGGGGCTACCAGCTGCTCGAACAAGCCGACTGGATCACGCTGCCGCTGGGTCGGCTAGGTATCGCGTCTATCGATTATTTGGTGGGTGTCGACGGGATGAGCCTGCCCCTGATCGGGCTGTCGGCGGTAGTCATGCTGGTTGGGGTGGTGTCGTCGTGGGCCTTCACCCATCGGCTAAAAGCGTACTACGCGCTCTATCTGCTCCTGACCGGCACGATCATGGGTTGTTTTCTGGCCCTCGACTTTTTCCTGTTCTTTCTGTTTTTCGAGTTCATGCTGCTGCCGATGTATTTCCTGATCGGGCTGTGGGGCGGACCGCGCCGGGAATACGCATCGATCAAGTTTTTTTTGTATACCCTGTTCGGCTCCCTCCTGATTCTGCTCGTCATGATCGGACTGTATCTGTCCGCAATGGACCCCGTCAGTACGGCGGTGGCAGCCGGGTTCATCACCCATTCGTCGGCTGCTACCAGCGAGATTATCCGCCTTGTCCAAACGCACCTGCAAACCAATCAGCTCGACCCGGCGCAGGTAGTGCATACGTTCGATATGCGTTACTTAGCCGACGGCCGCAACTACCTCCCCGATGCTTTTCTGAACCCAGCCGCCGAGCCGATGGTGCTGGGACTGCCGGCCCGGATGCTGGCATTCTGGGCGGTATTCATTGGGTTTGCCATTAAGCTGCCCATCGTGCCGCTGCATACCTGGCTGCCCGATGCCCACGTAGAAGCCCCCACGCCCGTGTCGGTCGTTCTGGCGGGGGTATTGCTCAAAATTGGCGGATACGGATTTCTCCGAATCGTCTGGAATTTCTTTCCGGATGGGGCCGCTGAATACGCCCAGACGCTGGCTGCGCTGGGCACCTTGTCCATTGTATATGGCGGACTGATGGCACTGTCGCAGAACGACCTCAAAAAAATGATTGCCTATTCGTCCGTGTCGCACATGGGTTTTGTGCTGCTGGGGGTGGCATCGCTCACCGCCGAGGGGGTCAACGGAGCCGTTTATCAGATGGTCAGTCATGGCGTGCTGTCGGCGATGTTA
>JAYVAP010000272.1:0-2405 GCA_043750915.1 Spirosoma sp.
GGGGTAGGAAGCGACTGCTGGAATTACTATAAGGCAACTCCGGTGGCCAGAGAAGACAACAAATAATCCAATGCCAGAAAAGGGCATGAACACCTGATATGAACAAAGACCATTTGAAACGCTTCGTCCGCGATAATCACGAAGCATTTGACCGCGAGCCGCCTGCCGATTTATGGCAAAAAATAGAAGCCGGACTCGATAAACAGCAGCCCATCCAGGCCGGACCTCTCCAGGCCGGACCCATCCAGGCCAGACCAGCTATAGTTTCGCCTTTTGGGCAGGTTCATGTTCAACGGTCCGGGTTTCTCCGGCGGCCCTGGGGCTGGGCTGTTGCGGCTTCGGTGGCGTTGCTATTGCTGGCGGGCATTTTTCTGTACATGAACCACCAGTATGGCGTGGCCCACCAGCCCGAGGTGGTTGCGGCCAGCCCCGCCTATGCCAAAGAAGTGGTGCAGTATACGCGGCTGATCGACGACAAGCGCAGTGAACTCAAGCAGATGACCGAAAACAACCCTGACTTATACCGGGAATTTGCCACGGACCTCGACCGGCTCGAAAACTCTTATCAGTCCCTGAAAGCCGATTTACCCAAGAACCCCAATCAGGACGTGCTGATTCAGGCCATGATTCAGAATTTGCACTTTCAGATCAATTTGCTTAACGAACAGTTGCGTGTTATCCAGCGCATCAACCGCCAGACCCATGAAAATCCTGTATAGCCTGTTGCTTTGTACATTACCGCTGCTGATACAGGCCGAAGCCCCCGCCTGTGCGGGGGCTGTAGAAAAGAAGAAGACCATCATCAAACTCTTCGATGTGGATGCCAGCAATACACTCACGATTGACAATCAGTTTGGACAGGTAACCGTAGCGATTTGGGACAAACCCGAAATTCGGGTTCAGATCACCATATCGGCTACTGCCGACTCCGACGAACGCGCAAAACGATTTATGGATGCGGTGGACATTGAGGAAAAACGAACGGGCAATCAGATCGGCATTCGCACCAATTTCAGCCAAAGTACCAGCTCCAACTGGAGCATGAGCAACTGGCGAAACGGCAAAGAACGCAACAACGTCCGTATCGATTATGCCGTGTCTATGCCCCGCCAAAACGCCCTCAGTGTGCGCAACCGATTTGGCAATACCAGCATCCCGTCTTTCTACGCGCCCCTGACGGTTTATAACCGCTATGGTAACTTCAATGCCGACGACCTGACAAACCGCCAAAATGATATTGATGTGGCTTATGGTCAGGCCACCATCCGCACGCTCGATCAGGGGAAAGTAGACATTGCTTACGGTAGCCTCGACCTCGACCGGGTAAACGCGCTCACCTTGGTGAACAAATTTGGTAAACTGCGCTTAGGAGAGGTGGGGCGGCTTAGTGCCGATATCGACTATTCTTCGGCCACTATTGGGCTACTGCGCGAGTCGGCCCGGATCAAGCTGAGCTTTTCAGGGGGATTTCGTATTGAGCAACTGCCCAAAACTGTCGACAATCTCGATATTCAGGCTTCTTATTCGTCGGTTAGTCTGCCCATAGATAGCAATGCCGATGCTGACTTTGACGTAACAGTGTCGTACGGGAATTTTAATTATTCGTCGGGTCCGGCTTTCCATCTCAGCACCAATCCAGAGGATAAAAACAACCACGCTGGTGTCAAAATGACTAAGCAGTACATTGGCAAAATTGGGCGCGGCACCGGCACAAAGGTCAGGATAGTGTCTAAGTTTGGGAACGTGAGTTTCAGGTAGTCAACCGTTCAATTAGGGAGTGGTGTTGCGGAAACTCGGCCAGCAGCGCAACCCGACTACCCATCTCGAAGTCGGCAAAGTTGAAACCCGGCGCAACCGTGCAACCCACCAAGGCGAAGTTGACACCCTCGGCGGGTGCTGATCCAAACCAGCATCCGGCGGGAACCGTCGCCTGGAAAACCTCTCCCTTTGCCGGATCGTTGCCCAGCTGGATTACGGTCAGCGTTGTGTCGGGGTTTATCACAAACACCTCCAACGGCCCGCCGGCGTAGAAATGCCAGATTTCGTCGGCCTCAATCCGGTGCAGAGCCGAGAACTGATCGTGCTCCAGCAGAAAATAAATGGCGGTCCCAAACGGCCGCTCCCCACTGAACCGCGCAGGCAAAGCACCGGATGGTATCCGCTCCACTGAGCGGTACGTTTCGGCAAAATACCCCCCCTCGGGGTGCGGCTGGAGATGGAGAGACTGGATATAGAACTGGGCACTTTGCATGAGGACCTACCCGTTTGGGGCTAAGATGTTTTTGGGGGATTATACTGGTACCCGACCCGGAGAAATGACCCTATACCGCCTTCACTACGTTCGTAAACTCGCGCGATTTGAGCGAAGCCCCGCCAATCAGCCCGCCATCTACGTCGGGTTGGGA
>JAYVAP010000273.1:0-5811 GCA_043750915.1 Spirosoma sp.
TCAGCAATCGAACCACGGTCGGTGAGGGAAGCAGTGAGCCGTAAACCTACAAAAAAAGCGTCGGCCTTTGCGGGGCAGGTCTTTTTTTGTGGTTAGCGAAGAAAAAGAGAAGGTTCACACGCCCTAAATGGAGTGCTACGGTTTATAACCAGACCGCCTGTTAAATAAATAGCTCCGACAGTTACACAATACTGCATTGCGTGTATATTGCCCACTCGTTCGCTATCTACCCGCCACCATGATTGCCCAACCCCACCTGTTTCGGCTGCTGGCCTTTATTCGACTGCTCAGCGACCGGCCCGGCCGCACCGTTTCGCAGGCCGCGCAAACCCTCGACACCACACCGAGAACAGTCTATCGGTATCTGGAAACGCTGGAAGAGTTGGGCTACTGCATTGACAAAGACACCGAGGAACGCTATTTTTTGTTCGACGCTGACCGCACCAACCGCCCGGCATTTACGGCCGAGGAGTCGGCATTGGTGGTGCGCCTGCTGACCTCGCTGCCCACCAATCATCCGCTGACGGACAGTATCCGGCGCAAGCTATACCTGACTTCCGAATTAGTACCGCTGGCCGACGAACTACAGGAACGCCATCAGGCCCAATTGGTTGAGCGGCTGGCGTTGGCCCTGCGCGAGGGATGGCAGGTGCGGCTGGTGCGCTATCATTCGCCCAGTTCCAACACCATTGCCGACCGGGATATTGAGCCACTCGACTTCACCGACAACTTCGCCACGCTGAAAGCCATTGACCTGGCCGCCGGGCGTGAGAAGAGTTTCAAAATTCGGCGCATGACCGATGTTTTGGTGTTGGACACGCCCAGCCGGGCCACCAACCGGGTAGGTGAGGTAATGGATGCCTTTGACTGGCCGGGGCCGGAACCGCTACTCATTTGCCTGAACCTATCGCACCTGGCTTATCGGCTGTTGACGGAGGA
Organism: Spirosoma sp.; assembly: GCA_043750915.1. GTDB lineage: Bacteria > Bacteroidota > Bacteroidia > Cytophagales > Spirosomataceae > Spirosoma. The sequence goes on from JAYVAP010000273.1 coordinate 940, forward strand.
GTATCCCCGTAGCCGTCCATTTCTACAGCCGCAGGATAACCCGGTTTTCCCCTACCGGTTCAGGGGCGAGGTGCGGAGTTATATTGGCATAGGCCGGTTTGTGCTGGGCTTGCCCGGCGAGGTGGAGGTTGTAGAATCGGTGGCGTTTTGGGATTATTTACAGGAAAGGGCGGGGTTAGGGAAGTCTGTGACACAAAATGTCAATGAGAAGTGATTGCTTTGCTGACAAGAAAACGAGAAAACGCCATGCTACAAACACAAATACGAATTGGCCAGCAACTCAGCGAAGGGCGCGGTGAATGGGATGATATTCTGGACAAGCCGAAAATCGAAACCGAAACCAAGAAGGGCGATAACATTACCAACTACGTCGTGCCGTTGATTTTCAACCTTGACGAAAATCGAATCGACTTTGGGGGACTGAAAGAATATGACCCGGACGAGTCGCCGGGCCGATTCTTTAACGTCAAGATTCAGGGTGGTAATAACAAAGCCGTTTATACCTGCGTGGAGTGGAAAAAGCTGGAGCAACTCCGCAAGACGTTCTTTGGAATGGTCGATAAGAAAGGGGGCGAACCTGACCGGGGGCAGTTTGCCGATGCTATCGATACGGGTTTTGCTGATATGCAGAAAACGCTACTTTACGAGGTGCTGAATGAAGTATTCACGCTTCGGGCTGAATTTGAGCATCGGATGGTTTTGCTGGAAAACACAAAACGCACCGATGAAGAAATAGAGCAGCTTTCTGATGATGAGAAGCAATTTTTAAAAGCCGTAGTAGTTCGACCGTCAGAACGAATTGTACTGGTGGTGGCGCAGATTGTATGGTCGGAGAAAGGATATGAAAAACCAACACTTTTTAGTCAGATTAGTGGCTACCAAACTTTTTTGAAGCGGAAATTTATTGGCGATGAAGAAGTCTTAGCTACTGGTGATAAAATAGAAAAACTTTGCTATGCTACGGGTGAACGCTCAATGGATGTGGGTGAACTGAGTATTTCTGGGCGGTATAGCCTAAACAAAATGTTTGTCACGACAACCGTTAACTATGCAAGTGATTGGAAAAATGAGTCTTTTCAGAAAAACTATCAGGTTGATAAGGAAATACAGATGTATTTGGAGCGAGGGTCGAAGTACCTGCTCGAAAACTACAAAACACGAATTGCTGGTGTTGACCACTGCATAATTCCTCAACTCCTGAGTCGAGACGAAGCTAATATTGAAACCACGCTACGTACACTGAGTCGAAAATCTGATTTGCTGTTTCAATTCAGAACGTACCAAGAGATTGTTGGTGACATGGAGATAGAAACCGAAGAAAATCCGTACTGGGTTACGTTTCTGGGCTTCGAGTCGGACGGTAATTTCTTCAAAGCGATCAATGTCATTAAAGACGTTAGCCGGACGCATTTTGAGCAGTTGATAGCGGCTTTTCGTAAGCTGAATAATGAATGGAAAACCATATCGGGTGTCAACTGGGCCAGCATTATGAGTATGGGTAAAGAGCAGACCCCGCTCGAATTCAACCTCTTTACCGTCTATACAATGGTTCCGGTTCGGAAGGATAAAGAGAAGAAAAACGAAGCCCTTAATCTCTTTAAACAGATACTTGAAAAGCGATCCATCGATCAGGCTAAAATTTTTGGCTACTTCAATGAACTGATCCTTTGCCACTATTACGGTAGGAGCAGGAGCTACACAAATATCCGCGAAAATACTGAGTTCGACTTTGCAGTTCGTAACGCCGTTTTTCAATACCTCGCTTTCATTCAGATTCTTAAACAGTTTAACCTGCTTAACCCAATGGACGAAAACCAACCCGATGACCTTGCGGAAATTACCCTCGATGCCGCGCCGGAAGAACAAACCCTACCGGAGTATCAGCAAAAAATCGAGGACTTTTTCATGCGGATGGACTACAAACCGGAACACAAAGCCCTGTTTTACTTAGGGCGTGTGCTAAACACAGTGGCCCAGACGCAGTATAAAAAAGAACACAAGACGAAGCCGGTTCTTAAGAAATTGAACTACAACGGGATGGACCGGGACGACATTCGGCGGCTGCACCGTGATTTGGTCGAAAAAACGCAACAGTACAGCATTCATCGGCTGACCGAAACGACACTGAGCCGCTTTATGATGCTGTTCAAGCACGAAAACTGGACCATGAAACCCGACGAAGCCTTGTTTTTTATCCTGTCAGGCTACTCATTTTATGCCGGTTCCAACAAAAAATCAACTGACAACGAATAACCTAAACACCCAAACCAATGGCAATTATTACCAACAACGCCGATTTTCTGTTTCTATACGACGCTACGCAGTGTAACCCAAACGGCGATCCTGATCAGGAAAACAAGCCACGCATGGATTACGACACCAGCACAAATCTGGTGACGGATACGCGCTTGAAACGCTACATCCGCGATTACTTGAAAATGACAGGTATCGAGATTTTTGTCGATATGGAAGACGGTCGCAAAGTCACGCCCGAACAGAAACTGGAAGCGGTTATCAAACGGGCGTTGGCAAACGATGAAACGATTGGAGAGCTCTTTGCTGAAAACCCAGCGATGGGTGACGCGCTGGCAAAGGTTATCGAAGCCGAAAAAGCCTCTTCTGAAAAAGTGTTTAAGAAACTTCAGGATAAGGCCAATCGGTCGTTGAGCGTTTATTTGCTGGCGCAAATGGTGAAGCAAAAGTTTATCGATATACGGCTATTTGGTAGTGCGTTTGCCGTTGAAGGGTTTACCCGCGCTTACACGGGTCCGGTGCAAATCAATTGGGGTTATTCCCTGCACAAAGTCGAGTTGATGGAATCGAGTTCGATTGTTACGACCATGAACGACGACAGCAGTACATTCGGTAAAGATTACAGGGTGCATTACAGTTTGCTGGCGTTCAATGGCACGATTAATAAGTTTGCCGCCCAAAGTACCGGTCTGACCGAGGCCGACATTCATACGTTTCGGGATGCAATGTGGCAAAGCGTACCGGCCATGCCAACGCGGTCGAAACTCAACCAATATCCTAAACTCTACGTCGAAATCACCTATAACGACGGCTTTTTCAACGGCAACTTCGGCGACCTGCGTAACTATGTGAAGGCCGAACCCAAAAAGGGCATTGACGTAAAACAAATTCGTCGCTTCGAGGACTTGACCTTTGACTTGATGGCCCTGCAAAAACTCCTTTCCGAAAATACTGGTGCTGACAAGGCAATCAAATCGGCCTACATTAAAGCAGCCACTGGCATTGAGTTGTCTGTAAACTGACCGGGCCAATGGAAGTTCTGCAAATCGACGTGGGCGGGAAACTCGCCCACTTTCGCAAATACTATGCCAACAATACAGCCATGAGTTTCAGCATACCGCCCCGCACAACCCTGATGGGAATGCTGGCCGGTATGCTGGGACTACCGCGTGACAGTTATTACGAAGAACTTGCTTCGGAACGCATTCGGATTGGGGTTCGGGTGATGCAGCCCATCAAAAAGACGTTTCATCGGCTCAACCTGCTCAAGATTGTCGGTAAAGGTGACTTTGACGGATCAAACGGGCGGATTCAAACCCCATTTGAGGTCGTGAGTGGCTTGAGTATCAGCCGTGATATGGTTGTATATCGGCTTTATGTGTCCTGTCATGAGTTGGGCAACGACACCTTTCAGGCGTTGAAAAAGGCTGTGCTGGAACGGCAGTTTCAATATGCACTGACGTTTGGAACGGCCAATTTTACGGCTTCGCTACTTTCTGCAATGCTCATTTCGGATGCGCAACTAATGGCCCCGACTGATTGGGTTGTAATACATTCGGCCATGCCCTCCGACGCGGTTGAGGCATTAGATTTCAACAGGCAGCGCACGTTAGATACCTTACAGTCGATTGAAGAAGAGTTATTGCCCGGCGATTTCGTGGGCAACTTCGACCGCGAACTTCGGCGGATGGACCGGGTACTTTTTTCTACCACCGCATCGGGGGTTCGGGTACGGCTTAACAAGCCTTGTTTTGTGCTAACATTACCGACCGAAATACAGCATATTCTGTTCATGGAATGACCACGTTTTACTCTCACAGCAAGCAACAACCCGACGGTAAACTTTCTGGCTCTAAACTTCTGGCTGACCATACAAAGGCGGTGACCGATAAGGCATTACAATCGTTTCACCATCTTGTTTCGATGCAAACTGATCTGCCATTAACTGATGTGTTACGGCTGGTTGGTTTGTATCACGATTTGGGCAAATACACAACTCATTTTCAGAATTACCTGCTACAATCAGGAGATTTCGACCGGGAGTTAAAGCAACACGCCAAATTTGGTGGCTTTGCGCTGTATCAGAAATATCGCTCGATGGGCTTCGATACCGTAGCAGTCTGGGCTGCCTACCTGATTATTCATCACCACAAAAGCCTGACCAATATCAACGATCTAAAGGAATATGTAGTCGAGGGCAGTAACGATAAAGATATTTTCTCTAAGCAGGCCAAAACGATTATATCTTCCCTAAACCAAATGGCGGCTGAATTGGGCGAACCAGATTTAGCGGATTATGTCAAATACCCTGATACGAAACTTATTAAAACCATTCGGAATTTAGATAAGAAGCCTAATATTCAGCATTATTTTCTGATAAACTATTTGTTTTCACTGCTCATCGAGTCCGACAAAATAGACGCTTCGGAGACGACGATTTATGTCCGAAAACCCATATTATCAACGTTGGTTGATCTGAGGCTTTCACCTGTTTTGTTTTACCCTTGTATAGCAGACGAACTAAAAAAACTCTCTCAGAATGAGTTGCGAAACTATGTACGTGGCGCGGTAATACAGCAGTTGGAACGGGTAGATATTCTTCAAAAACGACTGTTTACA
>JAYVAP010000274.1:0-2766 GCA_043750915.1 Spirosoma sp.
CGACTTTGATTGCCGACACATTGGCACCCGCCACCGCTGCCGACGACTTGCTGGCGGGCCTGACCGACCCGACCGACACGCAACCGCTGCTGCCCGCCCATATGTTGTTTACCCAGCGGGCTTTTTGGGGACCCAAAGGACTGCTGCGGGTCATGAAAGTGGCCCCACTAACGACCGAGAACCGCCGGAAAGAACTGAGCATCCGGCGAACCATGCTGATAGCCCACCAGATTGGCGGCTTCGTTACGCTGGCAGGATTTGTGGCCCAGGGATTGCTCGGTGCCAAACTTTACAATGCCCAGGGCGAAAGCTACGTCAGCACCAAACAATGGCATAATCGGGCCGCCACGTTTATCAACGTTTCATATGGCACCACGCTGGCCCTGTCCTTGTTTACCCCGCCCCCCATTATTGGGTCGAGACGGGGATTTAACACCATTAATCTTCACAAATACTTAGCCGCCGTGCATTTGGTGGGCATGGTTGCCACCAATGTGCTGGCGGGTATGATCCAGGATAACTATAAGCTCAAGCCATACCACCGGGCAGCGGCCTACACGACCTTCGCCACCTACGCCGTATCGGTCATTGCGCTGAAATTCTAACCCACTACCTCATGAAACGCATTTTGTATGGTTGCTTAGTAGCCATTGTAACGCTCTGCTCGGTGGCCGCGCCCCTGACCAAACGTAAATTGATGGCCGACAAAGTTGGGTCGACGGTTAGCTACGCGGCTAAACACCCGCTACATGCCTGGGAGGGCATCAGCCGGGCGGTCAACTGCGCCGTCACCTACAATGACGAGACGAAACAGATCGAAAATGTGGCCGTTTCCATTAAAGTGGCTTCGTTTGACAGCGGCAACAGCAACCGAGATTCCCACGCGCTGGAAGTGCTTGATGGCCTGACCTACCCGAATGTTACTTTTGTGAGTTCAGACGTGAAAACGGCTCCCGACGGGTCTATTACCGCTACGGGAAACCTTACTTTTCATGGCGTTACAAAACCCGCCACCCTACAGGCTACCCGCAAAGACACCGATGGCAAAATGAGGCTCACGGGCGAGTTTCCGATTAGTTTGACCGCCCACTCGGTTGAGCGACCATCGTTTTTGGGGTTGAAAACCCAGGATATAATGACGTTGGGATTCAACGTAGTGTTTCCCTTGTAAACACCTCAGCGGACGGTACGCTGAAATCCGCGCCAGGCCAGAAATGCGCTCACTAAGGTTAGTACAGCACCCAGCAGATAGGGTGCACCGGGGAAATAAACGGGTGCGGTGGTAGCCGTAAAATAGGCAAACAGGTTGGTCATAATCAGCGGACCAACAATGGCCGTTGTGCTGGTCAGACTCGTGAGGGCACCCTGTACCTCCCCCTGCTCGTTGGCCGGAACCTGATTGGAAATGATGCCCTGAATAGACGGCCCGGCCAAGCCGCCAAGGGCGTAGGGTAACATAAAGGCAAACATCATCCAGCCCTGGGTGGCAAAGCAAAAGCACAGCAACCCAACAGAATAGAACGATAGCCCCACGTATACCGATCGGTAGGGACCCAGTTTAGGCACAATCAACCGGCTCAACCCGCCCTGCACCAGCGCCACCGATAAGCCAATGGCCCCCAGCGACAGCCCAACGGTTTTTTCGTCCCACCCGAATTTTTCCATCGTGTAGTAGGTCCAGGTGCCCTGAATAGCAAAACTGGCAATATAAATCAGCACCAGCGATGCCACTAAGCCCAAAATAACCGGATACCGGCGCAGGTTCATCAGCGAGCCCACCGGGTTGGCCCGTCGCCAGTTGAAAGGTCGGCGGTTTTCGGGGGCGAGGGATTCGGGCAGGATAAAAAATCCGTACAACACGTTGATCATGGTCAGGCCAGCCGCCACAAAAAATGGCACCCGTGGCCCGTATTGACCCAGATAGCCACCCATGGCCGGACCCAGAATAAAGCCCACCCCAAAAGCCGCACCCACCAGCCCAAAGTTCTGCGCCCGTTTCTCCGGGGTGCTGATGTCGGCGATATAGGCATTGGCGGTGGTGAAGCTGGCCCCGGTGACACCCGCCAGCAAACGCCCAACAAATAGCCACTCAATGGTAGGCGCGAAACCCGTCAGGATGTAGTCCAGCCCAAAGCCAAACAAAGAAAACAGCAGCACCGGCCTGCGCCCATACTGATCGCTGAGGCCGCCCAGCACCGGCGAGAAAACGAACTGCATCAACGCGTAGGCGAAGGTGAGCCAGCCGCCATAACTGGCCGCTTCGCTCAGATTACCGTTGATGAGTTGCTCAATCAGTTTAGGAACGACCGGTATAATAATGCCCAGCCCTGTTACGTCGATCAGCAACGTAATGAAGATGAAAACAAGCGCGGGACCGCGTTTGGCAGGAATGGAAGGAGTGGACATATATCAGCAACAATGCTTGATACATGAGGTGCGGGACGCTGTTTTTACAACGTCCCGCAGGCACCTCACGCATCAAGCATCATTCTTTTTTAAGCGTAGGTGTTGAGCATCACGGGCATCTCCAGCATCAGAATATCTTCGTTTTCTTCTTTATCAGCCGGAATCAGCAAACCGGCCCGATTGGGTGCCGACATTTCCAGCGTGATCATTTTGGCACTCAGATTGCTCAGCACTTCGGCCATCAGTTTGCCGTTGAAACCAATTTCCATTGGCTCGTTGTCGTAATCGCACAGCAGTTTCTCGTTGGCTTCGTTGGCGTAGTCCAAGTCCTCCGCCGAGATCGTTAACGAGTTGGTTTTG
>JAYVAP010000275.1:0-4054 GCA_043750915.1 Spirosoma sp.
GTCGGCGGCACTTTTCATATCGAGCCTGAACAGACCATATTGCTCATATAGGCTGCGCCGGGCAAAAAACGACAGGTGGCCGGGCATCCAGCCCCACCGAAAAGCACCTTCCCGATACCAGCCCGAACGCCAGTAGCGTTGCAGTTTTTGGGTATTATGCCGCTCCACGTACAGCATATCGCCATAAACGGCATCGCTCCCGGTTTTTTGGATCAGCGCGACCATGTTGGCAATAACCCGGTTGTGCCGATAAAAATCGTCGGCATTTAACAACCCAATCACCTCGCCCGTTGCCAGCCCAATGCCCTTGTTCATGGCATCGTACAGCCCTTTGTCAGGTTCCGATATAAAACGGGCAATATTCGTGCCGTATGAGCGAACAATCTCAACAGTTCCGTCCGTCGATGAGCCGTCAACCACAATGTACTCGATGTCGGGATGGGTTTGCCCCAGCACCGAGTCAATGCAATCCCGGATGTGTTCGGCCCCGTTATAAACGACCGTAATGATGGAAACTTTCACGTGAGCGGGCGGGGTTGTGCCGGTGTATAAAAACAACGACCATTATGTGAGTGAACAGCTACTGGTTTTTTTATGAACTAATTTGGCGCTGGCGGACCCAAACCGCCGGGTTGCCCTGATAGATGCCGTAGGCTTTCAGGGTGTGCGTAGCGACCGAATTCACCGACAGCACCGCGTGCGACTGGCACACCACCCCCGGACACACAATAGCTTTGGCCCCGATCCAGACTCCGTTTTCGAGGGTGATGGGCCGGGCGGTCAGGTCGAATGTGGGTTGCCGGTAATTGTGGTTGCCGGTCAGCAGCATCGCCCCCTGCGAAAGGCAAACGTGGTTGCCGATGCTGACCTCGCTGAGGTTGTCAATCCAGACCTGTTCACCAATCCAGACATGGTTGCCCATCCGGAGCAGCCAGGGATATTTGATATTGACTGCTGGTTTTATAACGGCCCCCGTACCGATCTTGGCCCCGAATAACCGCAAAACTGCCACCTTGAGTGCCATGGGAATGGGCAGGTAGGTGTTCAGGAAAAAAGCATTCGTCAGAAACCACAGCAACACTTTCCAGCGCGGGCCGGGCTGATACCAGCTGTTTTCAAAGCGCGACAGGTCAGTTTGGCCCGGAGTTTCGGGCCGGGCTTCAGGGCTGGCTGGTGGGCCGGGGGGGGGCGGGTCGGAGGTCTTTGCCATATTCCTTGAGGAAATAGTCGATAATTGCTTCTTTGTCACGTCCGGCACGCAAAAATACTTCCATCAGTTTGGCATCTACCAGCAGCCGATACCAAAGTGCCTGCAAAGCACTCCAGACAAAACCTGCCTGCCCATCCAGAAAGCCCAGCCGGACAAAATACCGGTAGATAAAATACAGCACGGGGCGCGTAAAAAGCGGGAGTGATGCGTAGCGTTCCTTCAAAAAGCGCATCCGCTGGTCCTGCGTGCCAAAAAGCCGGGCCTGTACCGTTTCGGCATGGTCGAAATGATAGCGGTAATTAAGCAGGTTAATCGCTTCCAGAATGGTATAGTGGTTGTGTTTCTGGGTCCACCACGTGAGGTTGTTCAGGTTATGATCGACCAGGTCGTGGTCGAAACGAATGGGCTGGCCCTGGCGCAGCTTGATGTGTTCATCGTGCCAGACCTGCTCACAAAACCCATCGCCCCGTCGCCAAAGTCGCAATAGCCAAATGGGGTAGTAGCTGCCATGACGCATCCAGCGTTCCAGAAAAATAACCCGTCGTTTCACATAAACGCCACCCACATCGGCGGGCAGCGTGGCCAGACGGGTGTTTATTTCCGCAGCCAGTTCGGGCAACACATACTCGTCGGCATCCATGCGCATGAGCCAGGCGGTCTGGAAAGGCGTGTTGGCAATGCCGAAGTTGAACTGCGTTGCGTAGTTTACCCAGGCATTTTGCACCACCACCGCGCCCATCGACCGGGCAATATCAACGGTTTTGTCGGTCGAAAACGAGTCGACAATAAAAATATTACCGGTAAATAAATGAAGGCTTTGCAAACACCGGATAATGTGTTTTTCTTCGTTGAAGGTTAAAATAATGACGGATACGTCGGTCATGCAGCTGGCTTTGTTGCGAGGGCGTTTGGCAGGAAGCAGGCCAGAAAAAAGACCCTATCTTTACGGCGTTGCCGGGTTGCCGATAAACAACGCAAAACTATAACTTTTTTTAGACGGGAAAAAGCCCATGCCAAGACTTTACGGTACCTTAATATTGCTTTTGTGTTATGTTTAAGCGTTTGGGCAGGTCATTTTTGATCAACTGCCCCGCGAGTTGCAGTTGTATCCGCGCACTGCACAAAACCAGGCCAGTATGCCCATTAGTGGCACAGTAGCCACGTCGGGCTGGAGCAAAATAGGTGTTCAGGTGTTGCGCGAAGGCAAAATCAGTCAGGTCCTCAGCCAGACTGTTTCCCCATCAGCCACCAACACCGTGTTTAGTTTTCAGCCGCTCATCAAAGCCGAACCGGCCGAATATGGGGTGCGGGTATTTTTGTACAAAAACAATGATTCGACACTGGTAGCCGCCCGAAACCGGATCGTTTGTGGCGATGTATACATCATCAATGGCCAGTCGAATGCCGTGGCCTCGGTAGGGTTAGACGAGTTTTATGCTTTTAATTTCGACGATAAATATCTGCGCAACTGCACTTTTCCTTATAACTCGGCCAACATCCCGGCCGACATGCAGTGGTATCCGGCCAAACAACCCTACGCCAGCGTGGGCGGTATCGGCCTGACGCTGCAGCGGCTCATCCTGCAAACCTACGGCATCCCGACGGTGGTACTCAACGGAGCCATGGGCGGCACAAAAATTATTGACCTCGCCAACCGCGATGCCGCCAACCCCGCCAGTCTCGGTACGTTTTATGGCCAGCTCCTGTTCCGGGCGCAGTGGGCCGGCGTGGCTAAATCAGTGAAAGGAATCATCTGGAAGCATGGTGAATACGAAGCGGGCTCGGGTGATGGTCTTGACACCTATGAGGCTACTTTCAGGCGGTTTTACGATAACCTGCGTACCGACTATAACGCCGATGCCCGCATCTACGTCGGTCAGATCAATATCTTGCCAGGCGACGTTAAAGTAGAGGGAGCAGCCGCACTGCGCGACTACCAGCGCCGGATGAAACAGCTCTTCAAAAACGTAGAAACCATTGCCACGGTCGGAACACCGGGTCTGGGCGAAGATGGCGTTCATTTTTCGCCATTAGCCAATCAGCGAATGGCTTTTGAGCAGTTCCGGCAAATTGCGCGTGATTTCTACGGCTCAAGAGATACCGCCCAGATCAACTCGCCCGATATAAAAAAAGTGTTTTATAATAGCCGCAAAGACACGCTGACGCTGGTTTTCGATGAGGGAATGCAAATGGTGTATAAAGCCGATACCGCCTTTTATAACTTCGCTACCCAAACCAAAGTATATGGTCGTGAACTGAAAGATTATTTTTATTTAGATGGGAAGGCGGGCAGCGTTGCAGCCGGATCGGCAACAGGCAACCGGGTGGTGCTGAGCCTGAAACAGCCCGCAACAGCCAAACAACTGCGCTATCTGCCCGCTTATTTCTCCGATGCCTTCTCGCTCTTTTATGACGGGCCAACCCTGCGAAATACGCGTGGTATGCGGGCTTTTTCATTCAATAACGTGTTCATTACCAATGCTGTTGCCCCCGTTTCAACGCTGGCTGCCAAACCCCTCACCGAAAAACAGATTCAACTCAACTGGAACCCATCAGCCACCGCAAAAACGCAATATCTCGAACGCGCCACCGACACGCCCGCCAATTTTAGCCCAATTGCCACGCTGAGCGGCACCACCGCTGCCTACACCGACGAAAACCTGCCCAACCCGTTTGGTACTTACTTCTACCGGCTGCGGGCCGTTAGCGACTCCTCGGAGTCGGCCTACAGCAACGTGGTCAGCACACGGCTGCTGGTACTGGGCATCGAACCGGCCGGCCCGATTGTTCGCCTGTATCCCAATCCGCTGACAACCGACCGAACGCTTCACGTCGATGCAGAGC
>JAYVAP010000276.1:0-4594 GCA_043750915.1 Spirosoma sp.
TGTAAACAGCAGCGGCAGCAAAGCCAGCGCAACGCCCCAAAAAAGGGTGGAAGCCAGAAATCGAAGTTTCTGCGGATAAAGCACGAACAAGGCCCCCGCCACAACACTGTAAATTTTGATATCGAAACCCACCACGATAAAAAACGCGGCCCAAAACGGTTTTTTCTTCTCGAAACACATAAACGCAAACAGCGGGATGGCCGCAATGAGCGGGTTGGTCTGGCTGTTGGTGAGGGCCGTCAGCATTTCCTGCAACGCAAACCAGTAGGCAAACACCTTCTGGCGGTGCGTGAGGGGCATTCGGTAAATGGCAAACACCCAAAAGCCCGCAAACAGAAAATGCCACAGGAATAGCCCTACTGAATAGGGCAAGGCAAAAACGGGCGCAAACAAAGCCGCAAAGGTGGGCGCATAATGATAATGATCTTCGTACTGCGCCGGGTATTCGTTGTATAAACTAACCCCTTCGATAAGGTGCTGCAGCGAATAATAAAATATCTTGTAATTGTTGGAGCCGAACACAAAAACGGTTTTTATGCTGGCAATGAGCGCAATGAGCGCGTATAAACCGAAAAGAAGCCGGTAATCACTGAAGAATGGTTTTCTGAAAAATGAGCGCATAGAAACGGGACAGATGGCGTTCGGCCAACAGTCAGGGGATGGATAGGTGCTGAACAAAATTGCCCATTGTACCAAATTCGCCCTGCGGTTTCAGATACCGCAGCAGGTTTTCGACCCGGTCCAGCAGTTGATCGCGGGCGTGACGGCGAACGTAGGCGGGAATGCGGTCGTAGGCCGACAAGTCGGTGAACTCCCACGGGTGAACATACAGGTTCAGGAAACCGTCGGCCCGCAGGGTTTGGCGGCAGAGCTGTTTGTAGTAGCCAAAGGGGAAGTTTTTCAGGCTGAGCCAGAACAGCGGCAACCGCAGCGCGGGCGTTACCGATGCGGGTACCTGCCACACGCCCCCCTCCCGAAAGGGGCAGCGGGGTTGGCCCCAGTGGTTGTAGCGACCAGGAATCCAGGTCGGGTGCAACGATGAATTATACTGATAGCCAGCCTTTTGCACATCAACCGGGTCAACATATCCCATGCGTGCCCGCCGGAAACCAGTGACGGGCTTGCCAATGATTTCCTCTAAGGCCAGGCGTGAGGTGAGCAGGTCCGGCGGCTCAAAGGTGGTGTGGTAATAGCCGTGGGAGGCAATTTCGTGATTGCGTGCCAGGGACCGGATCAGGTCTGGCTCGTGGCGGGCGTAGTTGGCAGTGGTAAAGAGCGTTGCGGGCAGGCCAACGGCATCGAACCGCTCGGCCAGCAACCGCAGGCCCCGCGTAGAAACGGCAATTTGCTCGGTCAATGAAATGGGATGCCCAAACTCAACGGCGGTGTCGAACTCCTCTACGTCGACGGTGAATAGAATGGTGTTTCTTTGGTTGGCCCTTCCCATGTTGTTACGGTCTCCTCAATCTCACTGGTGTCGCCAATAATATAGGCAGGTCGTGCTTTCACTTCCACGAATGTTTTGCCCAAATATACGCCAATGATCCCGATCATGATAAACTGCACCCCGCCAATGAGCACCATCAGCACCACCAGCGTTGTCCAGCCCGATACGGTGGCATCGGTAAAAAAATATTCATACATGGCCTCTACCCCGAACAAAACCGCAAACAGCGACATGCCAAAGCCCAGCAGAACCGACAGATAGAGCGGCCGCGTCGAAAACGAGGTGATGCCCATGGCGGCCAGTTTCAGCATCTTCTGAAACGAATATTTTGAATGACCGGCGTAGCGGGCTGCGGGCTGGTAGAGGATGCGGCACTGCCGGAAGCCAACCCACGAAATGGCCCCGCGCAGAAACAAGTCACTTTCCTTAAATTGGTTGAGGGTATCGACCACTTTTCTGTCGAGCAGCCGAAAATCGGCCGCTCCGTCTTCGATCTGCAGGTTCGAGACCCGGCGCAGCAAGCTATAGAACAGGCGCGATGTGGTGCGCTTGAACCACGACAGCGACGGGTCGGTTTGCCGAACGGTATACACCACCTCGAAGCCCTCGCGCCACTTGGCAATCAGGGCCGGAATCAATTCGGGTGGGTGTTGCAAATCGGCATCGAGGCAAATAACGGCATTGCCACGGGCGTGCGCGTAGCCCGCCCGCAAAGCCATCTGATGGCCAAAATTGCGGGAAAACGACAAAAACCGAACCACCGGATAAGCCGCACTCAACTGCCGCAGCACATAGCGCGACTGATCGGTACTGCCATCGTCGACAACCAGAATCTCATAGTCGCCATAGGGTGCCATAACGGCCATAAGCCGATGGACCAGAACGGGCAGGTTTTCTTCTTCGTTAAAGGCGGGCACGATCAAACTAATCATGCCCCGGCGCAATTTCATAGGAGTGGGCGAGCAAAGTAATGCGGCTAAAGCCGTCATTTTTATTGCCAAAAGTAAGTATATCTACTCATTGTGTAATTATGCATTGAATTAAAGTTGCCTTAAAGTTGTCCTGCTGAAATAAAACAGGTGCGGCTAAAAAGACATCCACGAGCAAAAACATAACCGTTACGCGTATGACACCCCCCACGCCCGGAAACCTGCGCGGTACCAATAACCGGCTGGTACTACAGGAAGAGCAACGGCAGGATTTGGGCTTCGGCACCAAACTTAACGACCGCTACGGCCGGCTCATCAACAAAGATGGCAGCTTCAACATCAGCCGTACCAACGAAGCGTTCTGGGACCGGCTGAACCTGTATAACCGGCTCATTACCATGCCGTGGGTTCCTTTTCTGGGTTGGGTATTTTTGTTTTACTTAGTCGAGAACCTCGTCTTCGCCAGTATATACGTGCTGGCTGGTGCCGAGAACTTAGTGGGAGCCACGGACGAGGTTTTTCACGGCCCTTTTTGGAAAGCGTTTTTTTTTAGTGCCCAAACCCTCACCACAGTTGGCTATGGTCACATTGCGCCCAACAGTTTTCTGACCAGTGCCATTGCCGCGTTCGAGTCGTTGCTGGGGTTACTGGCGTTTGCGCTGGTCACGGGCTTGCTCTATGGCCGGTTCTCGCGCCCGGTAGCCCACATCCGGTTTGCCAAACGGGCGGTGTTGGCACCTTACCTCGACGTTAATGGCTGGATGTTTCGGGTAATCAACGCCCGCGCCAATCAGCTCATCGACGTTCAGGTGGAGGTATCGCTCTCGCGGCTCGAAACCAAACCCGATGGAACCCGCTATCGCCGGTACTACGCCCTGAATCTGGAACGCAGCAAGGTTAGTTTTTTTCCCACCAACTGGACCCTCGTACACCCCATCACCACCGAAAGCCCGCTCCACGGCTGCACTCCCGATGACCTGGCCGAATCTGATGCCGAGTTTATGATTCTGCTGCGAGCCATGGACGATACCTTCTCGCAGGTGGTTCACAGCCGCTATTCCTACCGCTACGATGAAGTGCTGTGGGGCCAGAAGTTCAGTGCTATGTTCGAGGGCAACCAGGCAGGGATGGTAACAGTCGATCTGAACCGGCTGGACAACACCGAACCCGCCCCGCTGCACTAACCACCAGCGGCCTGCTCAACTATTGAATCAGGTACGTTCCCACAATGGGGTAGTGGTCAGAGTAGTTGATGTAATTAATGGTTTTAAAATCCAGAATCGGCAGGCGGGGATCGTGAAACTGGTGGTCGATGCGGATAAATCCCGGCGCGTGATTGTAGGTAAACCCAAAGCCCCGGCCCGCATCTTCAAAACTATTCGGTAGCGTCCGGCGCATCTGCTCATACACCAGGCTATAAGGGGTGTCGTTAAAATCGCCCGTAACGATCACCGGAAATTTACTCTCGCGGATGTACTGCTGCACGCGCTGAACCTGTTCCCGCCGTTCGATAAAGCCGAATCGCAGCGCACTCAGCACGCCGTGCGTTTCGTGCCTGACACCCGTCATTTCCTCCTGACTCAGCACCCGGCCCACCCGAATACCCATCGAATGCAGGTGAACATTGATGACCCGGATGGTATCGTTTCCTACCCGGATATTGGCCCAGACAATGCCATTCGCGTTGTTGAACAGTTCGCGCCCGGAGCCAATGATGGGATAAATAGAGAAAATAGACGCGCCAATGGCACCGTCGGGCACGCTGGCCAACTCCGGGTGCAGCAAAACCGAATACCGGTAGCCCGCCTGCCGAAACCGCTGCACCACGTCATAATCGGCAATGGACCTCGAATTGTATAGCTCCTGTACGCACTTAACCGGCGCGTCGTAGCGCAGCACGTAGTTGATAATTCGGCGGACGCGGGGCGAACTGTTGTAGCGATCCCACGGATTATTCAGCCCGAACGACTGAACGTTATAACTGAAAACTTTCAACGGTGTACCGGTGCCCGCCAGTTCAGCAGGGGTGTGCCACGTAAAGGTGCGCGGGCCTAAAAGCACAAGGCCAACCATCAGCACCACGCCCGACAGCCAGCTTCGCCAGGGCCGGGCCACTAACCAGAGCAGCACCATCAGCAAGTTCAGTACCCACGCAACTGGTATCGTGATCATGACCATACCGGCCAGCCAGTGCGCAAAAGGCAACCGGCAAACCAGC
>JAYVAP010000277.1:0-4083 GCA_043750915.1 Spirosoma sp.
CTGTCCAACCCCGAAGGCATTGCCAAAACAATGGCCGCGCCCATGATTTTTCTGTCGCGGCTGACTTCGCCCTTCATCGCCCTGCTCACCCTGTCGAGCGATCTGTTGCTGAAACTACTGCGCATCCGGCCCAACGAAAGTGCCGTTACGGAAGAAGAAATCAAGAGCTTGATTCAGGAAGGGACCTCGGGCGGAGCCATCGAAGAAATCGAGCAGGAAATTGTGCAGAATGTGTTTCAGCTCGGCGACCGCAAAATTACCTCGCTGATGACCAACCGGCAGGAAATCGTGTTTCTTGATCTGGACGACGAGGTAGCCGAAAACCGGGCTAAAATTCTCGCATACCGACACTCGGTGTTCCCGCTCTGCAACGGTGGGGTCGACGATGTGGTAGGCCTGATTTATACCAAAGATTTACTGGGTAAAGACCTCGACACCGAACTGCTGCGGCTGGCGGAGCTGAAGCGCGATGTCCTGTTTGTGCCCGAAAACAACCGGGCCTATCAGGTGCTGGAACGGTTTCGGGAACGCAAACAATACGTGGGCATGATCGTCGACGAGTATGGGGGCGTGCTGGGCATGGTCACGCTCAACGATATTCTGGACGTGCTGGTGGGTGATATCAACGACAATGCCGACTCTGACTACGAGATTCGGCCCCGCGAAGACGGTACGTTTCTGATCGATGCCCAATTGCCGTTCGAGGACTTTTTGTCTTATTTCTCCATTAGCATCTCGGCGCAAAACCGGCGCGACCTCACCGGCTTCGACACGCTCGGCGGTTTTGCACTGCACATTCTGAAAGATATTCCGCAAACGGGCGAGACGTTTGTCTGGCAGGCCTACCGCTTCGAGATTATCGATATGGACAAGAGCCGGATCGATAAGATGCTGGTTAGTAAAATGGCCGAAGAATAAGTCAGCAGTAGTTCATGGGCCAAAAAAACAGGGCCTGTCCGGGAGACGCGCACAAAATTTCGTTCTTCGGACAGGCTTTATCTATTCAGCGGCTATGGGTCTAAGTAGTGATACCCATCGGCACGGCACGGCAATCCGCCCCGCCAAATCCGGTTACGCGCCCTGAAAATCAGCGGCTCAGCCCGACAGGTTGTTTGTCCGTAAAAAAAATAACCGGTTCTGTTTTCGTTATGGCTCATAACGCGACTAATCAGCCGGAACCAGAAATCTATCCACGCCACTTTTTTCTATTTTACATGAAAACGCAACTCACCCCGCTCCTGACAAGTTTTTGCCTGCTGATTGCCCTTGTTTTGGCCTGTACCAAAAAAGACCCGGCCCCAACCCTGCCCGGTCCTGTTATTTCGGGTGTCAGCCCGGCAGAAGCCTTTGCCGGTCAGGTTATTACCATTGTCGGCACCGACCTGGATGCAGCCGTAGTGTCGGTTGGCACTGAAACGGTTACGACCACCAATGGCAGCCCCACATCCATCCAGTTTACGGTGCCTACAATGGCAGTGGGCGTGCAGAAAATTACGCTGAAAGCAACGGGGGGCACCGCCACTTTCGATAATTTCAAGGTGATACTTCAGGGGGCCGGTGGGTATTTTCCTGAAAAATAACTTAGTCTACGTCGCCGACGAAAGCAATCATGCCATTCGGGTGGTCGATTATGACGGCGGCAAGGTAACGACCCTGTTTGGCACCGGCGCAGCGGGTAACGTCGATGGCACTTTTGCCCAGGTTAAACTCAACCTGCCCTCCAATGTGGCCGTCGATGACAACGGCCTGATCTATGTGACTGACCGGGGTAACAACAGCCTGCGCGTGTTTGATACCCGCAGCCAGACCTCGCAAACCATTCTTACGGGCCTGAATGCGCCTTATGGCCTGACCATCGACGGAAATGGAGTGCTCTATCTGGGCGAGTGGAGCGCAGGTGCCAACCGGGTGGTGAAACTGACGGTGAAGTAAATAACGACTGAAATGGCCCGGCTCTGAAAACAGCCGGGCCATTTCAGTCGTTATACCCCCGTAAACCAAAGGCAACAACGACTATGCGCTGTTTTAGCCCCGACACCGATTACCCGACCGGCGAAGACACCAGCCGCCGATCCATTGACGCAGTCCCATCTGATATGGACAACGACCCCAATGCCGACGAAGAAATCATTGACCAACAGGCGGGCGATGGGTTGGCGCGGGATGAATATCCGAGACCAGCTGATGCGCCCAAAAATGTCCCTGACAACCTGGCCGATTCTATTGCCTACGCCCTGGATGGCAGCGGCCCCGGCCCTGCACAGGCTTAGGAAGCCACTTCCTTGTACTGCATCCGGTACAGATTGGCATAGGCACCGTTGCGCAGCAGCAGTTGCTCGTGGTTGCCCTGCTCAACAATACGGCCTTTGTCCACCACAATGATGTTGTTGGCTTTCTGAATGGTCGAGAGCCGGTGGGCAATCACGATGGCGGTGCGGCCTTTCATCAACTTACTGATCGCGTCCTGAATCATCTCCTCGGTTTCCGTATCGACCGATGAGGTGGCCTCATCAAGCACGATGATTTTAGGATCCTGCACCATGGCCCGCACAAACGAAATCAGCTGTCGCTGCCCCACCGACAGCGTTGCCCCGCGCTCCATGACGTTGTAATCGTAGCCGCCCGGTAACCGTTCGATGAAGTCATGAACGCCGACCAATTTGGCTGCTTCCACTACTTTTTCGCGGCTGATTCGTTTGTCGCCCAGCGTAATGTTATTGTCGATGGTATCGGAAAACAGGAAAACATCCTGCAAAACCACCCCGATATTCCGGCGCAGATACCCCAGTTCATAGTCATGCACATCAACGCCATCGACCTCAATGGTGCCTTTGTTGATGTCGTAAAAGCGGCTCAGGAGGTTAATAATGGATGATTTGCCCGCACCCGTTGCCCCCACAAAGGCCACCGTTTCGCCCGCGTTGACCCGGAACGAAATGTCGCGCAGCACATAATCATCGTCGTTGTAGGCAAACCAGACCGCGTCGAACATCACATCGCCCCGGATGGTGGCCGGTTGGTAGTGCCCATCGTTGGCCGTAAACTCGTCGCTGTCGAGTAGTTTCAGGATACGGTCGGTGCTGACAATGCCCATTTGCAGCGTGTTGAACCGGTCGGCCAGCATCCTGATGGGGCGAAAAAACAGGTTGATAAACATGATAAATGCCGTGATCGTACCAAATGTAACATCGGAACTAATCACCTGCCGCGCCCCATACCAGACGACCAGGCCAACTGCCACCGCCGAAATAATATCGGCCACCGGGAAATAGACCGAGTAATACCAGATAGACCGGATGTTGGCCTGCCGGTGCTGGTTGTTGATGGCCCTGAACTTATCGGCTTCGATCTGCTCGCTGCCAAAAATCTGGACAATGTTCATGCCGGTAATGTGTTCCTGCACAAACGAATTCAGGTTGGCAACGGCCGTTCGGACTTCGTTGAACGACGTTTTTATCTTTTCCTTGAATACGTAGGTGCTTACCAGCATCAGCGGAATGGTCGACAGGCTGATGAGGGCCAGCCGCCAGTCGGTATAGAGCATAACACCAATGATCAGAACGAGCTGTAACAAGTCGCCGGCAATGGCGGCCATACCGTCGGTGAAAACATCGGCGAGCGTTTCCACATCGGAGATGGACCGCGTAACCAACCGGCCAATGGGGGTATTGTCGAAGAATTTGAGCCGTAGCTGAATGATTTTCCGGTACAACTGCACCCGAATATCGCGGATGATATACTGCCCCAGCCAGCCCGACAGGTACGTATTTGAAAACTGCACACCGGCTTGAACGACCAGCACGCCAATCATTAGCCCCAGCATCACGCTCAGTCGCCCGTAATCGTTGGCGGCAATAACGTTATCGATGGTGTAGCGGATGAGCAGGGGTGTTATGGGCGCCAAACAGGCTGCCAGCATAATAATGCCAATCAGGGTGTAGAACCGCATCTGGTACGGTTTCACAAACGCATACAGCCGTCGCAGAATAGCCATGTCAAATATCCGCCCGGCGGCCGGCGTTCCGGCGGCCGGAACGCCGGTGGCTGGTGGACTGGTACTCTTTTGGTCTTGACTCACGGGAA
>JAYVAP010000278.1:0-2436 GCA_043750915.1 Spirosoma sp.
TTATCGTCGATATACACACCTTCGGCCTGCAGCTTTTTCTGCATAATGGCAATGCGCGTTTCAAGATCGGGCGTTTGCAGGTCGGCAGTCAGACCCCATTTGAAGCGCGACAACAGGCGGTCTTCCAAGCCGTCGAGGTTGCGGGGGGCGCGGTCGGAGGTCAGAATAATTTGTTTACCTGATTGATGGAGGTGATTGAAAATGTGGAAGAAAATCTCCTGCGTTTTCTCTTTTTTCTGCAAAAACTGCACGTCGTCGATCACCAGCACATCGACCTGCATATAAAAACTGGTAAAGTCACGAATACCGTCGGAGCGGATGGCATTGAGAAACTGGTTGGTAAATTTTTCTGAGGTGACGTAGAGGACAAACTTATTCTGGTTATTATTCTTGATAAAATTACCAATAGCCTGCACCAGATGCGTTTTGCCCAGCCCCACGCCCCCGTGAATCATGAGCGGGTTGAACGAGGTGATACCGGGCCGCTCGGCCACGGCATAGCCCGCCGAGCGGGCCAGCCGGTTACAGTCGCCTTCCACGTAGTTATCGAAGGTATAACTGGGATTGAGGTAGGAGTCGAGCGTGAGCGAATCGAGGTCTTTGAGCTGAAAAGGGCTTTTAAGAATGTCGGGGCTAACGTTGTCGGGCTTAGAGGTGTGGGTCGTTTTGTTGGTGGGCAGGTTCACCGTCAGCGGTTGGTTTTTCCCATCGCCATTGTCCACAATGATCGAGTATTCGAGTTGCCCCTCGCGGCCAATGGCCGTATCGAGTGCTTTGCGCAGGGCGTGTACGAAATTTTCTTCCAGCCATTCGTAAAAAAACTCGCTCGGCACCTGAATCGTGAGCACGTGGCCGTTGAGCCGCATGGGCACAATGGGCTCGAACCACGTGTTAAAACTCTGTTCGGGTACGATTTCCCGGATCACGGTCAGGCAACGGTTCCAGACCGTTATTACCTCGCGTTGCATGCCTGCTTGATTCGGTCCGTTCACGGGGTGGCTCAGTAATTACGGTGGGTGCGATTGGCGGTTCGGGTGGTCGAAAAAAGGGAGACAAAAGTAGTGAATTATCCGGGCTTTTCGGGAGCAGGTTCGCTTTTTGGCCGCGTTTATGCCGCTAAATTTACGCGGTTTGGACCGAAGGGCAAGCCGGAAATTAATTCCCGCGACCACGGCAATGCGATTGGCCCGCCAAACAGGAAGCAGGCAGTATTGCCCTCCAACCGGGAAAGTGGTACTTTTACCGGTCTGTTATTATCAACTGCCCGATGCCTTCGCTTTTGGATACCCCGTTTCCCCCGTCCGATAAACTCGCCTGGCTGGCACAGGTTCA
This sequence comes from Spirosoma sp., assembly GCA_043750915.1. Classification (GTDB taxonomy): domain Bacteria; phylum Bacteroidota; class Bacteroidia; order Cytophagales; family Spirosomataceae; genus Spirosoma. The sequence continues at coordinate 1,333 of JAYVAP010000278.1, forward strand.
GCGGGAGCTTAAAGACCCGGCAGCCGCCGAAACCCTGCGCTGGCACACCGGCGAAGGATTTGTGGCCGAGCCGTATTATACTGCCAGCGACCAGCCGCCAAAATGGGTCCTGGAAACCACCGGGCAGCAGCAAAAACAGGTGCCCGGCTGGCTCAACGCACCCGCCTACACCCTCACTGACGATGCCCGGGCCGACAATGATCGCCTGCGCAATGCCCTCACACGCGGGGCCGATGCATTGGTGCTCAGCGGCCCGGGCCAGGTTAATGAGACCAATGACGCAGCCGTTGGCCGGTTGGCACGGTTGCTTAACGGCATCAAACTCAGCGACACGCCGGTATTTTTCCAGCCCAGCCCCGACGATGTTACGGCCCTGGTTACCACGCTGAAAACCGTGGCACCCTACCAGCTCCGGGGCGGGCTGCTCACCGACGCGGGTGCCCAAACCGCCGACGCAACCCGCCAGACGGCCAACTCGCCCCACTTCAGAACGGTATGCGCCAGCAGCCACACGTTTCATAACGCCGGGGCCACTGCCACGCAGGAGCTTGCCTTTCTGCTGGCCAAGCTCACCGATGCCTACGATGCGCTGACCCATGCCGGGCTGACCATTGGCCAACTCATCCCCAAAACAATCCTGTCGATCTCCGTGGGAACGAGTTATTTTATTGAAATCGCCAAACTCCGGGCACTGCGCCTGCTGTTTGGTCACTGGCTGCGGCATTACCCGGTAGCCCCGGCTCAAAACGACTCATTTAATCCATTATCCTTCATCCACGCCCAGACATCAGCGTTCTACGACGCGGCCACCACGCCCTACACCAACTTGCTGCGAGCCACCACCGAAACCATGGCGGCCGTAGTGGGTGGCTGCGATGCACTCACCGTTCGGCCCTACGATGCCGTGCTGGGCCAGCCCCCAAACGCCGAATTTTCGAACCGGGTGGCCCGCAACATGTCGGTTTTGCTGAGCGCAGAAAGTTATTTCGATAAAGTGGCCGACCCATCGGCAGGTTCGTACTACATCGAGACCCTGACGCACCAACTAAGCCAGTCGGCCTGGGCATTATTTCTGGACGTGGAGCAGCGTGGTGGCTTCGCCAA
>JAYVAP010000279.1:0-7527 GCA_043750915.1 Spirosoma sp.
AATCCCAATTGGGACCGCCTGCTGACGGGCGTTGGCAAGGAAACCTGCGCCATTGGCTTTGTCGAATTAACAATCAAACCCTGATCGGGGTGAAGTAGCGTTGCTGAAAATTATGACTGATTCTTACGTTATCGGTGTCGACTTTGGCACCGACTCTGTGCGGGCGTTGCTGGTCGATGCCCACACGGGCCAATCCATCGGTACGCACGTGTACGAATACGTCCGCTGGAAAAAAGGCTTGTACTGCAACCCCGCCCAGGCGCAGTTTCGGCAGCACCCGCTCGATTACCTTGAGGGGCTGGAGACCGCCATCCGGGGTGCGCTGGCGAATGTCCCCGCCGAAGTACGGGCGCGGGTGGCAGGCATCTCCGTCGATACCACCGGCTCCACGCCCGTGGCCGTCGACGAAACGGGTTTGCCGCTGGCCCTGCGCCCCGATTTTGCCGAGAATCCCAACGGCATGTTCATTCTCTGGAAAGATCACACAGCCAATGCCGAAGCCGACGAAATAAACCAGCTGGCCCGCCAGTGGCCCACCGACTATACCCGGTATGTGGGTGGTATTTATTCGTCGGAATGGTTTTGGGCCAAGATGCTCCGTACGCTGCGGGTCGATGAAGCCGTTCGGCAGCACGCTTTTTCGTGGGTCGAACACTGCGACTGGATATCGGCGGTGCTAACGGGAAATACCAACCCGCTCACCCTCAGGCGGTCGCGGTGCGCAGCCGGCCATAAAGCCCTCTGGCACGAAGAATTTGGTGGCCTGCCTTCCCAGGCGTTTCTAACCCGGCTCGACCCGCTGCTGCTTGGCCAGCGCGACCGACTTTTTGCCAATACTTACACCGCCGATCAGCCAATGGGCCACCTCTCGGCCGCCTGGGCCGATAAATTGGGTCTCTCTGCCGACGTAGTGGTGGGCGTGGGGGCCTTCGATGCGCACATGGGTGCCGTGGGCGCGCAAATTGAGCCTTATGCCTTTGTGCGGGTCATGGGCACCTCCACCTGCGATATGCTCGTGGCACCTACCGACGAAATTGGTCAGAAACTCATTCGCGGCATTTGCGGGCAGGTGGATGGCTCTATTTTGCCCGGTATGCTGGGCATGGAAGCGGGCCAGTCGGCTTTTGGCGATGTCTATGCCTGGTTCGGGCGGCTCATTGCCGGCCCCGTTCGTGAACTGCTGGGGCACGAAGCCGCCGACGTGCTGGCCCAAAATCTGATTCCGCACTTGTCAGAAGCGGCCGCTCAACTACCCCTTACGGCACAGGACCCCGTGGCAATCGACTGGTTCAACGGTCGCCGAACGCCCGATGCCAACCACACCCTCCAGGGTGCCATTGCGGGCCTGAACTTAGCCACCGATGCGCCCGGCGTTTTCAAAGCATTAGTAGAAGCCACCGCCTACGGCTCGCGCAGCATTGTGGCGCGGTTTGAGGAGGAAGGGGTTCCCATCAGAAAAGTTATTGCCATTGGGGGTGTTGCCAAAAAATCGCCCTTCGTCATGCAAACCCTGGCCGATGTGCTGAACAAGCCGATCCGGGTGGCCCGCGCCGATCAGGCCTGTGCGCTGGGCGCGGCCATGTGCGCGGCCGTGGCGGCTGGTATTCACCCCAGTCTGGAAGCGACTCAGCGGGCCATGGGGTCGGGCTTCGATGCCGAATATCAGCCCCGCCCCGCGCAGGTTGAACTATATGACGGCCTGTACGGAAAATACCAGCGTTTGGGCGCGTTCATCGAAACCCAAACCCAACACCCCCCCGCGCCGACCGAAGTAGTTTAGCCCGTAAATTTTTTTTCTGACACGATTTACCCTGATATGCGCAATCTGAAACAACGGGAGGTTTGGTTTGTAACCGGCAGCCAGCATCTATACGGCGAAGAGACCCTGCGGCAAGTAGCCATCCATGCCCGCACGATGGCCGAATTCATTGACAACGAAGTGACGATGCCAGTGCGGGTGGTCTATAAACCCGTTGTGAAAACGCCCGACGAGATTTATGCCATCTGCCAGGAGGCAAACGTGACGGCTGGCTGCATTGGCATCATCACGTGGATGCACACCTTTTCGCCCGCCAAAATGTGGATTCGGGGCCTGAGCATCCTCAAAAAACCCCTGCTGCACCTGCACACCCAGTTTAACCGCGACATTCCGTGGGCCGACATCGACATGGATTTCATGAACCTCAACCAGTCGGCACACGGCGACCGCGAGTTTGGGTTTATGCTGTCTCGGATGCGCCTGAACCGCAAAGTTGTGGTGGGTTTCTGGCGCGATGCCGCCGTGGTGGCGCAACTGGCAAACTGGGCGCGGGTGGCAGCCGGTGCCCACGAACTGAAAACGCTGAAAGTGGTCCGGTTTGGCGATAACATGCGGCAGGTGGCCGTGACCGAGGGCAACAAAGTATCCGCCGAAATAACGTTTGGCCTGTCGGTGAATACCCACGGCGTGGGCGATCTGGTGGCGGTAGTCGGGCAGGTTACCGATGCTGACATCGACCGTTTGGTGGCCGAATACGCCGACAGTTATGTGCTGATGGATAGCTTGCAAAAGGGCGGGTTGCAGCACGCATCCCTGCGCGAAGCCGCCCGCATTGAAATTGGGCTGCGGGCGTTTTTAGTGGATGGCGGTTATGGTGCCTACACCAACACGTTTGAAGACCTGCACGGCCTGGCACAATTGCCGGGCATTGCCACGCAGCGGCTGATGGCCGAGGGCTACGGCTTTGGCGCGGAGGGCGACTGGAAAACGGCGGCCCTGCTGCGTACGCTGAAAGTGATGGCAACGGGGCTGCCGGGCGGTAACTCGTTCATGGAAGATTATACCTACCACCTCGATCCCGCCAATCCGCTCGTGCTGGGGGCGCACATGCTCGAAATCTGCCCCACCATTGCGGCCCGAAAGCCTCTCTGCGAAATTCATCCGCTGGGCATTGGCGGCAAGGCCGACCCGGTTCGGCTGGTGTTCGATGCCCCGGCCGGACCCGCCCTGAACGTGTCGCTGATCGACCTCGGCAACCGTTTCCGGATGTTGGTGAGCGAAGTAGAGGCCGTGACCGTTACGCAGGCCCTGCTCAAACTGCCCGTGGCCCGCGTCCTCTGGAAACCCCTGCCCAGCCTGGCCACCGGCTGCGCGGCCTGGCTGCTGGCCGGTGGGGCGCACCACACCGTATACAGCCAAAACCTGAGCACGGAGCAAATCGAAGATTTTGCGGATATCTTTGGTGTGGAACTCGTTGTGATCGACCGCAATACAAGCCTGCGGCAACTTAAAAACGAGCTGCGCTGGAGCGAAAGCTGTTATTGAAATCCGGTTCTTTTTTAACGATCTAATAAATGTATCAGACCCTGAAAGAAATCTGTTACGAGGCCAATATGCAACTGCCCCGGCTGGGGCTGGTCCTGTTCACCTTTGGCAACGTCAGTGCCGTGGACCGGGAGCAGGCCGTGTTTGCGATTAAGCCAAGCGGAGTGCCCTACGACAAACTGACCGTTGCCGACATTGTTATTTGCGATTACGATGCGCGGGTGGTGGCGGGTAGCCTGCGGCCTTCGTCGGACACCAAAACGCACGCCCTGCTCTACAAAACGTGGGACCACATTGGCGGCATCGTGCATACCCACAGCACTTATGCCGTGGCCTGGGCGCAGGCAGGCATGGATATTCCGGTGCTGGGCACGACCCACGCCGACCATACCCACCACGACATTCCCTGCGCTCCGCCCCTGACCGAGGCCATGATTCAGGGCGATTATGAACACGAAACGGGCCACCAAATCGTCGACTGTTTCGGGCAGAGAGGGCTTTTGCCTGCCGAAGTTGAGATGGTGCTGTTGCCCAACCACGGGCCGTTTACGTGGGGCAATACCCCCGAAAAAGCCGTTTATAATGCGGCCGTACTCGAAGAGATAGCCCGGATGGCGTATCTCACCCAGCAAATCAACTCCGAAGCCCCTCGCCTGAACGATGCGCTTCGGCTTAAACATTACACCCGCAAACACGGCCGGGATGCCTACTACGGGCAGGGGTGCTGAAAATGGTTATATGGTTAGGGACGCAACTTTAAACCAACAACGCCCACGGCGATCAGGCCGATGAAGAACAACTCGGTCCATGACCAGTTCCCTTTTAGCCAAAACACATCCACGCCTTTCATGAACACCAGTGACAGTGCCATCCAAACGGCAAACGCCGTTGACGTGGGAATATCGCGCATGGCCCAAGCCAGCAAAATGGTGTTCACAATGCCCAAAACGACGTAGCCCACCCAGGGTATCAGAATGGGCAGGCCACCGTCGGGTCGGTAGAACGTGCTCCAGCGCAGCGTTTTCAACTCCGTCCACTGGAGAAATTTCAGCGAGTAGGTCCAGCCCATCTCGCAAACGGCCGCCCCAACCAAGCAGAGCCACGAAAACGTATCCTGTTTCATCGGGTAGTCTCTGCCAGCGGTGAGGGACCTGATTTTGCTTACTTCTTCTTGGCAACTACCTTCTTTTTGGCGGTGGCCGGTGCGCCGGCCTTGGCTGGTTTGCGGGCCGTTGCCGCTGTTTTGGCTTTGGCAGGGGCTTTTTTTGCCGCTGCTTTGCCAGGCGTTGGCTCGCCCCCGGCCAGCTCTAAGCACTGCTCCAGCGTTAGGGTAGCCGGGTCAACGTCTTTCGGGATTTTAACGTTGCGCTTGCCCACCGCCAGATACGGACCATACTGCCCGTTGACGACTTTCACCGCCGGGTTTTCCGGAAACTCTTTAATATATTTGTTGGCTTCGGCCTGCCGCTTGGCCAGAATCAGCTCAATGGCCCGCTCCAGCGTCAGGGTCGCCATCAGCTCCGTACGGGGAATGGAAATGTACTTGTCGTTGTGCTTCACATACGGCCCGAAACGCCCTTTTCCGGTGGCCACCAACGTGCCTTCATACTCGCCCAGTGCTTCACTAACCGACTCGACCCGTTTCTGCTGGATGAGTTCGGTAGCACGCTCCGCACTAATCGTGTAGGGATCGTCTTCTTTGGTCAGCGATACATATTTACCGTCGTGCTTCACGTAGGGACCAAATTTGCCAATGCCGATGGTCATGGCCTGATCCTCGAAAAAGCCCACCTCGCGCGGCAGCGAGAACAGGTTCAGCGCATCTTCCAGCGAAATCGTTTCAATCAGCATCCCGTCGCGCAGGTTGGCGTACTGGGGTTTTTCTTCGTCGGTCGATTCGCCGATCTGGGCGTAGGCACCGTACTTCCCCAACCGGGCCGATACTTTTTTGCCCGACTTGGGATCAAGTCCCAAGTCACGTTCACCCGTCTTGAACGACACCAGAGCCGACCCCTGAATGTCTTCAATGTTCTTGTGGAAATCGCCGTAGAAGCCTTCCAGCATCGTTTGCCAGTTCATTTTTCCCCCGGCAATCTCATCAAATTCTTTCTCTACCGTGGCCGTAAACTTGAAATCGACAATGTCGGGAAAATATTCGACCAGAAAATCGTTGACCACAATGCCCGTGTTGGTGGGGAAGAGTTTGGCTTTTTCGGAACCGAAATTCTCTTTGCCGCCCGTTTCGCTGATCTGGTCTTTTTGCAGCGTATATTCCATAAAAGCGCGTTCGTGGCCGGGTTTGTCCTGCTTCACCACGTATCCGCGATTGACAATGGTCGAGATCGTCGGCGCGTAGGTCGATGGGCGGCCAATACCCATTTCTTCTAGTTTTTTCACCAATGAGGCTTCGGCGTAGCGCGGTTGCGGGCGCGTAAACTTCTCGGTGGCCTTCATCTGACCGAGGTCCAGGTTCTGCCCGATGGTGAGCGGGGGCAGCATTCCCTTCGCATCTTCATCCTCGTCGTCGTCTTTCGATTCGAGATAGACCCGCAGAAACCCATCGAATTTAATGACCTCGCCCTGCGCAATCAATTCGGTCGGGAAAGTAACCCGTTGGGCCGAGCCGCCCGCTACGGGCACGTCGGCAAACGGGCTGTCGTCCACCGAAGTTTTCGTTTGAGCCTGTATGGTGGCGGTGGCTCCGTTGGCGAATTTGATGCCGATGGTTACGGTTGTTCGTTCGAGCTGGGCATCGGCCATCTGGGAAGCAATGGCCCGTTTCCAGATCAGCTCATACAACCGTTTCTGGTCGCGGTCGCCCCCGGCGTTGCGGTCGTTGAAGTTGGTGGGCCGAATGGCTTCGTGGGCTTCCTGCGCCGACTCGTTTTTGTTTTTGAAGTGCCGGGTCTGGATGTATTTGTCGCCAAACTCGGTCGAAATTTCGGCCACGGCCTTCTCAACGGCTTCCTGCGAGAGGTTCAGCGAGTCGGTCCGCATGTACGAAATCTTACCGGCTTCATACAGGTTTTGGGCAATCCGCATGGTACGGTCTACGGAGTAGCCGAGTTTGCGGGAGGCTTCCTGCTGGAGCGTGGAGGTTGTAAAGGGCGGAGCGGGCGTTTTCTTGGCAGGCTTGGTTTCTAAGTTTTTGATGGTGTAGGTGGCACCAATGCACTGGACCAAAAAGGCGCGGGCTTCGGCTGAAGCAGTCAGGTTTTTGGATAGTTCGGCGTTCAGCACTTTGGTGCCGTCGACAATAAACTGCGCCGTTACTTTAAATGACGACTTAGACTGGTGGCTGTCAATTTCGCGTTCGCGCTCTACCACCAACCGCAGGGCTACCGATTGCACCCGGCCCGCCGACAGGCTCTGACCGCCTTTTATTTTGCGCCACAGCACCGGCGAGAGTTCATATCCCACCAGTCTGTCGAGCACGCGCCGGGCCTGCTGGGCGTTCACCAAGTCGACATCAATGGTGCGGGGCGACTTGATGGCGTTGAGGATGGCTGTTTTGGTAATTTCCCGGAAAACAATGCGTTTGGTGTCGTCCTGCAGGCCGAGGGCCTCTTTGAGGTGCCATGAGATGGCCTCCCCCTCGCGGTCATCATCAGTGGCTAACCACACCTCGTCGGCGGCTTTGGCCAGGGCTTTGAGTTCGCTGACCAACTTCTTTTTGTCCGGCGATACTTCGTACGACGGCAGGAAGCCATTGGTTACATCGACGGCCAGCCCGTCTTTTGGCAGATCGCGGACGTGGCCAAAACTGGACTTCACCGTGAAGTCTTTGCCCAAGTAACCTTCGATGGTCTTTGCCTTCGCCGGCGACTCTACAATGACTAAGTTTTTCGACATGTTGGGTGATAGGTTGGTAATGCTTAGGCAACTCGTTACCGCTCGATGCGGCACAGTCCGGGTCAAATATAGGCGCAAAAGAAGGACTTGCGCTAACGACCAGGCTGCGGATAACGAAAAGAAAGCAGCGGATTGGGTATGTGATCTTAACAGAAAAGGAGGAATCAACGTTCAGCCGGAAAACAGAAAAAAGGCTGGAACTGAACCAACTGGGCTACCCTGGGGCCAGGGTTGAATGGCCGGAATGCGCCCCGTTAATGAACGGAAAATTGGCCTCAAGCAGCAGTAAATTTGCCCCTGCCGGTTCGTTTTCAGCGACCCATTTAGCAGAATCCAGTATTTTCAGGACTGGCCAACCTGGGTGAAAAACG
>JAYVAP010000280.1:0-9024 GCA_043750915.1 Spirosoma sp.
GGCGCAATTAGAGAAAACCTCGCGGCAAAATTCGGTTTGGTTTGCCCCTTCGGCGGTGGGGGTGTCGGCTACGTAGTCGTTACCGCAAAAGGTATCGCCCCACGTATGGATCAGCCCCAGCCAATGCCCGATTTCGTGCGTGGTGGTTCGGCCGCAGCAGTAGAGTCGACTGCGGACCGTGCCGGCCACGCCAAAGTAGCGGTAGTCGATAATGGATCCATCTACCCGTTCGTTGGCCGTGGTGGGCAGGCCACTGAGGGTGTCGGCGGTGGTTGGAAACTGGGTGAAGCCGAGGTAGGGCATCCCGCCCCCACCTATTTTGGTTACCCAGATGTTCAGATAGCGGTCGCTGGGCCAGTAGGCAATCTGCGACAGCAGCCCGTCTTCGCTGAGTACGTTGAACGATTCTTTGGCGTAGTAGTGGCGGGTGATGCCGTTTGTGGGTTGGCCGCCGGGGTCTTTGGTAGCCAGAAAAAACTCTATTCGGGCATCGGCCCCCACCGGATTGGCATTGAAGCCGCTGGTGCCGGGTTGTCGCCGGTAATCTTCGTTAAGCACCTGAATCTGGGAAGCAATCTGCGCGTCGGAGATATTTCCGTTATCGGGTCCGCCAATGGCGTTCGATGTTGTGTTATGAACTACGTGAACGACCACCGGAATGCGGTAAACAGTTTCGTCGGCGGCCTGCCGCAAAAACACGCCGTTGGTTTGGGTTTGCTCAATCCGGTGGTTCAGCTCACTCAGACGGCGCAGTCGGTTGGGGTCGCGTTGTTGCAAAACCTGCTCATACACCATCGTTCCGCAGCGTTGCAAAGCACTTTCGTCGGGCACGGCCTGCGCCCCGGCGGCACCGGCCAAAAAACTCAGCAATGAACCGGCCAGCCAGGGCCAGCCGGTTCGGAAAGTAGGTAGATTGGATTTATTGGCCTGCATCTTCGTAGGCTGAAATGATTTCGCGCACCAGCCGGTGGCGCACCACGTCGCGGCCATCGAGTTCGACAAACGAAATTCCTTTTATATTCTTTAAAATCTCCACCGATTCGATCAGGCCGGATTTTTGCCGGTTCGGCAGGTCTATCTGCGAGCGGTCGCCGGTGATGATGGCCTTCGAGGTAGGCCCCATCCGGGTCAGAAACATCTTCATCTGCATGGGCGTGGTGTTCTGGGCTTCGTCGAGCAGGATAAAGGCGTTGTTCAGTGTGCGGCCCCGCATGTAGGCCAGCGGAGCGATTTCGATGATTCGGTTTTCGGTATAAAACTTCATCTTTTCGGCCGGAATCATGTCGTCGAGCGCGTCGTAGATGGGCCGCAGGTAGGGATCTATTTTTTCTTTCAGATCGCCCGGCAGGAACCCCAGGTTTTCGCCCGCTTCTACGGCGGGCCGCGTAATAATAATTTTCTTTACCTCCTTATTTTTGAGTGCCCGCACCGCCAAGGCAACGGCGGTATAGGTTTTTCCGGTACCGGCGGGACCAATGGCAAACACCAGATCATATTTCTCGGCGGCTTCAACGAGTCGTTTCTGGTTATCGGTTCGGGCGCGGACCACCACGCCCCGGTTGCCATAGACGAGCACTTCATCGTCGTTGGGCGGCACGGGGGGGATGGCTCCGTTGGTGGGCAAGCCACCCTGGCTGAGGTAGCTCTCCACGGTTTCGGGCGTGACCTTGCCAAACCGCTGGTAATGCTCCAGCAGTGAATCCAGGATGTCGCTGATACGGCTGATTTCGGGCGTGGTGCCTTTGATCCTGATCTCGTTGCCGCGCGAGATGATCTTACTCATCGGAAACGCAGCGGCCACCTGTTTGATGTTGTGGTTTTCTACGCCCAGAAACTCAATGAGCGAGACATTCTCGAGGGTAATGACTTTTTCGACCAAACGATTGAAGCGGGTTAGATTAGGTTTCCGAAAAGTAAACGATTTCTCTGCGTCTACAACACATCTGACCAAAAATTTATTCACTCCGCCCGTTTTCTTATTGAAGGGTTGATTTTGATATTAAACCGACGTTGTGTGCCAACAATTGCCTATCTTGCTGACCCACAGTAACCTATAGGCCGCTACCGTTTCGATGCGTACCTGCAGCGTGGCGGGCACAGAAAAAACAGCGTTTTTTTTTAAGGGCTTAGGCCCAACATTACCAGAATGTTACGGGTGCATGCCGGGCTGTCTGGCCACCCATAGCCGGGGCGCGGCTTGCCTTTTGGGGCGGAGAATGCGTAAACTTGCAGGACGAAACGACATGGAAAACAACGCACGCCCCAACCAGCATCTTCGCAAACCATCGGCTTTTGCCGGGGGTCGTCAGCAGCCCGGCAACCAATGGCTCGATACGGGTCTGGGCAAGCTGCCACCCCAGGCACTCGACCTCGAAGAAGCGGTGCTGGGTGCTTTGATGATCGAAAAAGATGCCCTCTCCTCGGTCGTCGACATTCTGAAACCCGAAACCTTTTATAAAGAAGCCCACCAGCGGATTTATAACGCCATTCTGACCCTGTTTGGCAACTCGGACCCCATCGACCTGCTGACCGTTACGAACCAGCTGCGCAAAACCGGCGAGATCGAAATCATTGGCGGAGGGGGCTTTGTGGCCGAACTCACCTTTCGGGTAAACTCGGCGGCCAACATAGAATACCACGCCCGGATCGTGTCGGAACAGGCCCTTAAACGGGCACTCATCGCCATGTCGTCCACCATCCTGCGCGATGCCTACGAAGACACCACCGACGTGTTTGAACTGCTCGACCGGGCTGAGCAGTCGCTCTTCAAGATTTCGGAATCGAACATCAAGAAAAACTACGCCGACATGAGCACCATCGTCCGGATGGCGCTGCACGAACTCGAAACCAAAAAAAATCAGGAAGGGCTGACGGGCGTACCATCGGGCTTCACCAACCTCGACCGGGTAACCTCGGGCTGGCAACCAACGGAACTGATTATTCTGGCCGCCCGGCCGGGCATGGGGAAATGCCTCGGCAAAGGCACTAAAGTTGTCATGTTCGACGGTTCATTACGCAAAGTTGAGGACATACGGGAAGGTGACCAACTCATGGGTGATGATTCGACCCCCCGTCAGGTTCTGTCAATTGCCCGTGGCCGGGAGCGAATGTATTGGATAAAACAAAACAAGGGCGTTAACTACCGGGTCAACGAAAGCCATATTCTTTCGTTGAAACGGTCACGAACGGAAGGTCCACATCAGAACGGCGATGTTCTCAACATCACCGTTCGCGATTACCTGACAAAAACCGATAAATTTAAAACGAATTACAAGGGTTATAAAGTAGCCGTTGAATTTCCGGCACAGGCCGTTCCACTCGATCCTTACTTCGTTGGTCTTTGGCTCGGCGACGGACACAGCTACTCGTCCCGAATCACTAATACGGATAGTGAGGTTATCGACTACCTTCAGTCGTACGCTACTGATTTGGGCTTAACGTTTTCAACCTATCAGCAAGTTGGCAAAGTCCCCAATTATGCCATTACAACGGGTGGCCGGGGGGTCAAGAAAGCGTTCAATGTTCAGGAGCAGCTGCGGGGCTTATCGGTCATTGAGAATAAGCATATTCCAAAATCATACTTAATCAACTCCACAGAAAACAGGCTGACATTGTTAGCTGGTCTGATCGATAGCGACGGCCACTATCAGGAAGAATTTAACTGTTACGAGATTACCCAGAAAAACAAAGAAATAGCCGAACAGCTAAAGTACCTCTGCGACACCCTCGGTTTCCGGTGCTCACTGAAAGAAAAGCAGGCGACAATTATTTCGCGTAATTATACATGCACCGTTTACCGGCTTCGTATTTTTGGTAATCTGGATTCAATTCCCGTCAGGATTGCCCGCAAGAAGGCACGGCCACTACGAGCAAAAACAGATTGGCGCGTAACCGGTATTCAGGTTGAGTACGATACAGTCGATGATTATTACGGTTTTTCAATCGATGGAAACCGCCTGTTCCTGCTGGAAGACATGACGGTGACTCACAACACCGCTTTTGTTGTGAGTGCCCTGCGCAACGCGGCCGTCGACCATGGCAAACCCGTTGCCATTTTCTCGCTCGAGATGTCGTCGGTGCAGTTGGTGAACCGGCTTATTGCCGCCGAAGCGGAAATCGACTCCGAAAAAATCAGGAAAGGAACCCTCGCCCCCCACGAGTGGACGCAGCTGCACCACAAAATTCAGCGGCTGACGGAAGCACCCATTTTTATCGATGACACGCCTGCCCTGTCCATTCTGGAGCTGCGGGCCAAATGCCGACGACTGAAAGCGCAGCACGACATTCAGATGGTGGTGATCGACTACCTCCAGCTGATGTCGGGCGACACCTCGGGCGGGCGCATGGGCGGCAACCGCGAGCAGGAGATTGCTTCCATCTCGCGGGCGCTCAAGAACCTGGCCAAAGAGCTGAACGTACCGGTTATTGCGCTCTCGCAGCTGAGCCGGGCCGTGGAAACGCGTGGGGGCGACAAGAAGCCACAGCTCTCCGACCTGCGTGAATCGGGGTGCCTGACGGGCGATACGGTGCTGGTAGATGCCGTAACGGGTTCGCGCACGACCATCCGCCAGCTGGCCGAGACCAACGCACACAATTTTTACACGGCTGGCACAAGCGAAAGCTGGACCGTTGGCCCGGAGCGGGTCACGCATGTTTTTCATACGGGAAAAAAGCCTGTTTTTCGGCTTACTACCCGTTCGGGCCGCACGGTGAAAGCCACGGCTAACCACGCTTTTTTAAAGCTGACGGGCTGGTATCGCTTAGACGAACTGGCTGTTGGCGACCACATTGCCGTACCCCGCCAAATTCAAATATCAGCCCCCCAGAACGCGCTGTCAGACAACGAGCTGATCTTGCTGGCACATCTGCTGGGCGACGGTTGTGTACTACCCAAGCAACCCTACCATTACACCAGTGCCGACGAAGCTAACCTCGCTGTTGTTGAAGAAACGGCCAAAACGCTGTTTGGCATTAGCCCGCGCCGGGTCGTTCAGGGAGGCTGGCAACATACCTACCTGCCATCACCTTACGCACTTACCCATGGCGTTCGGCATCCGATTACCAACTGGTATAACCGGCTGGGATTAGCGCGCGTTCGCAGCTACGAAAAACGGGTTCCAGCAATCCTTTTTTCGTGCGATAAAGATAAAATTGCCCTTTTCCTGCACCATTTGTGGGCAACCGACGGCAACATAAGCTGGAAACTACTGGCGAATCGCAAACCGAGCGCAGCTATTTATTACGCCAGTTCGAGTTGTCAACTGGCGTATGAGGTTCAGCACCTGTTGCTCCGGTTGGGTATTTTATCGACTGTTCGTACCCTGCCCGCCGGCAAGCACCGGCAAATGTATCATGTTACCGTTCAGGGAAAAGAACAACAAATGGCTTTTCTCAGACAGGTCAACAGCTACGGGCAACGTGGGCAGCTGGCGGCCGAACTGCTGACCTCACTCGCTGCGATTGCCGAGAACCCTAACGTGGATGTTATTCCCAAAGAGGTTTGGCATTCTGTCGTAACAGGTTGCAAAACAGAAGGCCAGATTAGCTGGCGGACACTGTCGGAACGGATAAACACCCAATATTCCGGAAGTTCTTTGTTTAAATCAGGGGTGTCGCGGCAACGAATGGCCCGCCTGCACGAAGCACTTCCCTATGATATACTGAAAAATCTGGCTGAATCAGATGTATTATGGGACGAGGTTGTTTCTATCGAAGCCGCCGGTGAAGAAGATGTTTATGATGCAACGGTGCCAACGGTCCATAATTTCGTTGCCAATGACATTATCGTTCATAACAGTATTGAGCAGGATGCCGACATGGTTTGTTTTCTGTATCGGCCTGAATATTACAACATTACGCAGGACGAACAGGGCAATTCCACCACGGGCGTAGGCGAGGTTATCATTGCCAAAAACCGGAGTGGCTCACTCGATACGGTGCAGCTGCGGTTCATCAGCAAGTTCACCAAATTCTGCGATCTGGATTCTTATTTCGAGCCGGTGCAGGCGCAGGGTTTTGCGCCCAACGTGAACGGCCTGAGCAGTTTCGACCGGCCCGGCGATGCGGGCGGGCCACCCCCGGCGGGCAGCGTTTTCAAGAGCAAAGCCAACGACCTATCCAATTTCGGCAACGCTGATCCAGACCAGAAAATACCGTTCTGAGGTGCCCGGACGGAGAAATAATGCCCCGCACGTCTGGCTTTTAAACCGGACGCGCGGCCCGCTTTTGTAGTAAGAACCAGGATTTGCACGTAGTTTTGCGCCCATGTCCACCTCATCACCCCGCACGGCGCTCCTTTTGCTGGGCGCAATTTTACTGTTGGCATTTGGTTTGCGGCTGTATCGCGCTGGTACATACGGCGTTTTCTTCGACGAAAAAGCCACGCTGCTCGTCAGTCAGGGAGTTTGTGTGGAAGGGGCCAATCAGAAAGACCTTTTCAATAAACCTACCTTCACCCCCGCCGGTTTCTGGCGGCCCAAAACCACGGCCGATTATGTGGAAGCCATCATCCGGGGCGACATTGGCAACAGCCCGGCCTATTATGTGCTGCTGCACGGTTGGCTGGCCGTGTTTGGCCTGAGCGACTGGTCGCTCAGAATGCCGTCGGTGCTGTTCAGTACGCTGACGGTGCTGCTGCTGTTTGTGTTTGTCAGGCGGCATTTTCGGTCAGACACCCTCGCGCTGTTGAGCACAGCGGTAGCGGCTGTGGAGCCGTTTTTTGTGTCGTACAGCCACATGGCCCGCAACTATTCGATGACGTTTTTTTTGACGTTGCTGGCCACCCACCTGTTTCTGCTGATTCTTGAAAAAGCGTCGGACCGAAACGCGTCTACGGGTCTCTACCTGACCTACGGGCTTGTCTTTATCCTGTCGGTGCTGTCGCATTATCTGACCGTGACGGTGTTTTTATGCCACGGACTCTATGCCCTGCTGTATTTGCGTAACCTCCGGTCGTGGGTAGCCCTGGGGCTGGCGGGCGTGAGCGGGCTGGGCCTGCTGTCGCTCTGGTTTTTGTATGGCGGTGGCCGATACACGTTTTTCACGCTCAACGCGCAGGCCGATTTCTACCGCCATATTGCCCTGACCAATCCGTATGGCTCAGAATTTGGTACGGTTTTGCCTGCCACGCTGGCCAACGTAGCCCGGCGGGCCGCGCCCATTTTCACCGATCTGTTCATTGTCACCAACGGCTTGGGCTCGGCCCTGACCGGGCTGCGCAATTCGGCTTTGGCATTGGGGCTGGGCGGGGTAGCCACGGGGCTGATCCACCGCTACCGGAATGTTGCCAGGCCGCCGGTATGGGTCTACGGGGCCGTGCCGGTTCTGCTGCTGGCCGGTTTACCAATATACAGCGTGGTGCCGCTGCGGTTTCTGGTGCTCTCGGCGGCTTTGCCCTTCTTTTATTTAGTGGTCCGCTACATCATTGACCGCACCGACCAGCGCGAAAAACGGTTGGTGGTGGGTTTGCTGCTGCTGACGTTTATACCCACGTTTTTTCTCCTGTTTATGTCGTGGCGGTCGGGCCACACGTTTGGCATCACGCAGCGGTATTCGGGGTTTTCGTTTCCCTACGTCTGTATTCTGATGGCGATGGGTTTGCGGCAGCTGGCCGGGCTGCGCGGGTGGTTCAGCGGGCCGTTGGTGGCGGTGCTGCTGGTTCAGGGTTGGTTTATGGCGCAGTTGCTGGGCAAGATTTATGCCGACACTGAGCCTAAGTACACCTATTTCGACCGTGCCCGGATTGCCAACCCCTACTGGTCGTCGGCGCAGGAGCTGATTGCCCGCTACACGCCCGGCGACACAATTGTGTACCCGAATCGGGCGCGTAAGATTTATGATGCCAGGGTAGAAAGCAACACCTTTCCGGCATCGGTGTTCGATGCGCAGATGGCGAACCTGTATCTACCCAAAGATGCTCAGTATATTCAGCGCATCGACCCCGCCGAGCCCGACCGGATCCTGCTTATCGAAGGGAAAACGGGCCGGAAAATCACTATTTTCAACTTTGAAGGAACCAAATACCGTTATTGAGCCAACGGCAAACGCGGTGCGGCCCCGGCTAACCCGCCATTTACTAACCGACTGATGACAACCGACGCTATTGACATTCAGGCCTTACGGGGGCAACTCAGGTTGCAAATTCTGGGGCTGTACAACCAGGCCCACGCCGGCCATATTGGCTGTTCGCTGAGTTGCATTGACCTGATGATTGCCACGCTGGTGCTGCGCAAACGCCCGCAGGACACGTTTTTGCTTTCCAAAGGCCACGCGGCAGCCGCCCTCTACGCCTGCCTGCACTACCTCGGCGACATTTCGGACCAGGAGCTGGCAACGTATTACCAGAACGGCACAACCCTGCCCGCCCACCCCGCGCCCAACCAGCACAAAGGCATCCCCTTTGCCACCGGTTCGCTGGGCCACGGCCTGCCCATCGGCGTGGGCATTGCGCACGCCAACAAGCTCCTCGGCAATGATGGGCGCATGTACGTGCTGATGTCGGACGGAGAAACCAACGAAGGCACGACCTGGGAAGCCGCTCATTTTGCCCTGCAGCACAAATTAGATAACCTCGTTGTGCTGGTCGATAAAAATGGGTTGCAGGGATTTGGCACCACCGCCGATGTGTTTGGCGATACGGCCGACATCAGAAAATGGCAAGCCATTGGCTTTGAGACAGTTGAGATAGACGGACACGACATAGCGGCCCTCTCAGCCACGCTCGACGCGCTACAGAACGGATCCACTGGAACAGGAAAGCCAAAGATGGTTATTGCCCACACCGTGAAAGGCAAGGGCGTTTCGTACATGGAAAACCGGCTCGAATGGCACTACCTGCCCATGAACCCAGCCCAGTATGAACAGGCCTGTGCCGAGGTATCGACTGCTTTCCCACCCTATTTTCGTAGTTTTACGGCCTGAATGAACCAGTCTACCCCTACCTTGCTCACGTCTTCCATTGCCCGGCTTAACGGCCCCATTGTTGTTTTTGGTGCCAGCGGCTTCATCGGTGCCAACCTGTTTGAG
>JAYVAP010000281.1:0-6708 GCA_043750915.1 Spirosoma sp.
CACTACGTGATTTAGCCGGTGAATTTCGTCGATGAACAAGACATCGTTGGGCTGCAGGTTAGTGAGCAACCCGGCCAGATCGCTGGGTTTATCGAGCACCGGCCCGGAGGTCATTTTTATGCTGGCCGTGAGTTCATTGGCAATGATGTGCGACAGGGTTGTTTTTCCTAAGCCGGGCGGACCGTGCAGCAGCACATGGTCCAGCGCATCGCCCCGCTGCATGGCCGCCCGAACGAATACTTCGAGGTTGTCGAGCACTTTGGCCTGCCCCGTAAAATCAGCGAAAGAGAGGGGGCGGAGTGCCCGTTCAATCTCTTTATCGGTAGCGGTCATGCCTTCGCCGGAGCCTTTAATAACGTCGTTTCGCATAGGTCGTTTTGGGAGCAAAATCTTATCTGATGGCTCAGAAAGCACTTTTATTAGGCGATTTTGTTTTTTTCAAATTTACAAAAAAAAGGCCAAAAACGCACTACCGAATCAGTAGAATAGACCCCCGTTTTACCACCCTCGGCCGGTCGGGGAAAGACTCACTCTTGTAGCTCAAAACATAGGGATACAGCATGGGTGGATAAATAAGCCCCCGGTAGGTGCCATCCCATTTCTGCTCCGGGCTGTTGCTCACAAAAATCACCTCGCCCCAGCGATCATAAATCCTGAACTCATAGTCGGACACATAGGCCGTGAATACCTGTAACACGTTGTTCCAGGCATCTCCATTGGGCGTGAAGGCATCGGGAATACTCGCTCTGGGTTCACACAAATTGACCACCCGTGCCGTGCCGATAGCCGTGCAGCCCTTTGGGTCGGTTACCAGAACCTGATAATTACCAATGTTGCTTACCGTAATGGTCCCGGTGGTGTCGGCCAGGCCTGTCCATCGGTAGGATAGTTTTCCCGGTCCACTGGCAACAAGTTGTGCCTTGCCGTTGTCACCCACGCATAGGTAGGCACCCTGCGTCAGGCTAAAGGCGGGGGCCGCCGGTGGATTGAGCGTGAAGGACGTATCGGCCCGGCAGGCATACACCGAATCAGTTACCTGAACTTTGTATGCCCCCTGAGCAAGACCAGTTTGCCGATTGGTAGCGCCCACCAGCAAACCACCCTCTGGCCGGGTCCAGGTGTAGGAATACGCGCCGGTAGGATCAGGTGTTACGGCAATTGTGCCATCGGCGAGGGTGCAGCCGGTGGGGCTGGAGAGAACTGCCCGCAGCTTAATTTTGGGTAGTTCCTTTACCCCAATCGAATCCTGGTTTTCGCAGCCCGCCGGGTTGGTAGCCGTCACGGTGTAAACGCCCGCTTTAGACACGCTGGTGGTGCGTTCTGTGCCGCCATTGCTCCAGGCAAACTTATTCCAGGTTTGCTGCGGCACGGTTAGCTGAACGGCCGAACGATAGCAAAAGACGGTATCCGGCCCCAGATCGAGCGATGGTACGGGCTTGATTTGTACCTCAATGGTATCGCTCTTGAAACAGCCGCTGTTGGCCGCTATACCAACAACAAAATAATAGCCCGGCCGGTCGAGTTTAATTGTCTTTTTGCGGCTCACTATCTGACCATTAATCAGCCACACGTAGGTTTTGGCTGTCACTTTCAGATCGAGCGTAAGTCCTTTTCGGTTACAAATGGCCGTGTCGCCCCCTAATTGGATGTTGGGGGGCGTTTCCACAATGGTCAGCGTGTCCTTAATCAGGGTGTCTTGACAAATACCTCCCGCACTGGTTCTGGTAACGATGCGCAGACTAATGGCATAGGGACCAGCTTTTTTGTAGGTATGCAGAATGGGCTGGGTGGCCGTTGTCGACTTTGGCGGACTACCGTCGCCAAAGTTAAGCGTATAGGTTTCTTTGAGTTTGGGGCAGTTGGGGCTAATCTGAAACACCGTTGGCTCGTTGGCGCAGGTATCTCCATAAGCAATACCCGGCCCGCTGGAGTTGTCGTTGAAATTGGCCACTAAGTTGGGCAGTCCCAGCTGGCTGCTTTTGCCGCCCAGCGTTTGACCCCGGGGATTAAAGCGCAGGCTATCGAGCAAACCTCCATTGGGGTTTTCAATGGTTCCCAGCGAAGAGCTGCCTTTGATGGCGACATAGAGCCGCCCGTCGGGGCCAATCTGAATAGAGCCATACTGCCGCGTGGTGCTGCTGTCGACAACGGTGCGGGATTTGGCAAAGAGTGAATCCTTACTTTGCAGATCATACTTCAGAATGTATGACGATCCTTTCAGGCTCCCGTCGGTGTTGGTGTCGGCCAGCATCGTTACGTAGAGATTTTTACCATCGGGCGAGAACTCGACTCCGTAAGCTTTGGGGGGCGCCGGGCCAAGCGGTAGCGTTCGGTTGAAGGTCATTTTGCCCGTCGAATCGTTGAAGGTGTACAGATCGACCGAGTTTCTGGGCGGGCCAGGAATAACCACCGCCATGGGCCGATCGCCTTTTTTGCCGCTGGTGGTGTCGGCCGGTCCAATTTTGATATAACCTTCGGCCTGCGCGAGTGAGTCGATTTTCTGGCCACCTGTAAAGGTCGTCAGGGTGGGGGTTTCACTGCGGGTGAGGTGCCGAATCTCGAATTTGTTGGTGCCAAACACGCGCGTGATTACCCAGTATGTTGAGTCGCGCTCGTTCTGGACCGATGCCGACTGCTCAGTCCCCTGATTAGACACCGGAACATTTTTTTCAACAATGGCTCCTTTGCCCCCATTTTGGCGCATATCAACCACGCTATAGTTCAGAATCTTCTTGCCCCGAATCTCGGAGGTTGTATAAACATAATACAGGTATTCGCATCCCCGGCAGGTAGGCTTCGGCACAATCAGGGCCGACTGGGTAGAATTACGGTTTCCGCCCAGCTGAATGGGTTTTGAACCGGCGGTGGAGTCGCGCGGGTCGAGCGATTTCAGCGGTTTGCCGTCCTTATCGAAGATGGTTACACCGTCGGTATAAAACAGTAGCTTGCCCTTGGTGTCGGCAATGGAAGACGACCCCTCAATGGTGTTCAGATTGCCATCCGTGATGGGTTTTGGCGAACCGCCACCGCTGAAATCCAGGCCGGCGTTTTGCCCGAAAAACCACTTTACGCCCTGCGATTCTTTTTTCTCGCCACAAACATCCACGTTAATCCGGTTCTGATAGGCGCAGCCGTTGACATCGATGGCTTCGACCGAATAACAGCCTGATGTATCGACCTGGATTGTTTGGGTTGTTTGCCCCCTGGGATACCACAGAAACCGCAGGCCCGACGGAGCGGGGCCACCTGCATAGGGATCGAGGGTTATTTTTTCGCCCTTGCAGATGGTTGTGTCCGTTTTCCACTTGGGAAAGGGGCGCGGGCTGGGATTAATCGTTACGGACCGGGTCAGCGTGGTATCCTTACCCCGACGCGTTTGGGTCAGCGAAATGGTGTATGTGCCCGGCTGGGCATAACCGTGCTGTACCATCGAATCTTTGGTCATGGCCGGTGTGCTGTCGCCGAAATCCCATCGCCGGTTTGTAACGTTTCGGGCCGTATCGGTCAGGGTGAGCGGTGCCGTTTTACAATCCTGATCGGCCGCGCAGGCTTTACCGCTGATTTGAAAAGCGGGAGCCGCCTGGCCAAAAGCCGTACTTAGCCCGGCCAGCAAGAACAGCAGCATCCAAAACCCAACGAAACGTAGATCACTCCTGAAGGTTATCATGAAGAAATGCCGAATGGGTCCACCCGCTCAAATTCACCTGCCAACATAACAGATAACGGGGGCATTACGTTATTTATGAACGAAGCAGCTGCGTTAAAATTTTATCGCTTTGCGATCGGAAAACGACCGTAAAA
The DNA here is from genome assembly GCA_043750915.1 of Spirosoma sp. Lineage (GTDB taxonomy): Bacteria > Bacteroidota > Bacteroidia > Cytophagales > Spirosomataceae > Spirosoma. The sequence continues at coordinate 3,802 of JAYVAP010000281.1, forward strand.
ACCACCTGATTTCAGGGGGCAAATTTTTATGGCTGATTGGTTTTTTGCCCGCTGGGTACTAAGCATGTTGGTCTGATCTTTGCTGCCTGTCGATATTATGAGTAAGCAATACGTAGTGGCGATTCTGGCCCTGTCGATGAGCCGCCTGGCCTTCGGGCAGGACCCGCAGTTTACGCAGTTTTATGCGGCCCCGCAGTACCTGAATCCGGCTTTTGCGGGTTCGGCCCTGGCTCCGCGCATTACCGTGAACTACCGCAACCAATGGCCCGCCATCACCAACTACGTCACCTCGATGGTGGGCGTGGATCATTATATCGAAAAAGCCAACAGTGGCATTGGGCTGCTGCTTGTCAACGACAATCAGGGGCAGGGAAACATTCAGTCGACGGAAATTGGCCTGCAATATGCCTACCAGTTTCAGCTCAATGAGTCGTCGTTTGTTCGGTTAGGTTTGCAGGGGTCCTACGTAAACCGGAACATCAACTACTTCGGCCTGACTTTTGGCGACCAGTTTACGGATCGGGGATTCATTGCGGGAAGTACAAGCCCGGATGCAATTGCGCTGCTGGGTAATTCGCCCCGCAACAAATACCTCGATTTCTCAACGGGCGCGTTGTTCTATTCTGATTGGTTTTGGTTAGGAGCTTCGGCGCACCATATCAACCGACCTAATCAGAACTTTTTCGTTAAAGACAACACCCGTCTGCCCATGAAGGGCAGTGTTCATGCGGGCCTGCGGATTCCGTTGGGGGGCTACACGGGCTTAGCCGATGAGCAGGACCGGGAAATTAGTTTCTCGCCGGTTGTTATGTATAAGTTTCAGGGAAAATTCGATCAGCTCGATCTGGGGGCTTACCTGACTTACTCGCCCCTGACAGTCGGGGCCTATTACCGGGGTATTCCTTTTAAGCGGTATAACCAAACCCTCAACAACCACGATGCGGTGGCTATACTGGCCGGTTATCGGGTCGATAAGTTCTCTATTGGCTACAGCTACGATGCCACCATTTCTACGCTTGGCAACAGCGGTGGCTCGCACGAACTGTCTCTTTCCTACGTCTTCGACCGGCCCGAAGGCCGACGGCCCGGCGCTAAAAAGAAAAACCGGGCACTGCCCTGCCCCAAATTCTAAGGTTTTATGGGGATACCGGCTATCGGCACTCAGAAGTCAGGCCGTAATCCTTAGCGAACGGCTACCTCTTGCCCCGAGAAAAGCAATTCCCGAACAGCCTCGGCAATACCCTGTGGGTCGAAGCCGCACTCGTGATGCAGCTCAATCTGCTCGCCATGCTCAATTACCTCGTCGGGAATGCCCAGCCGTTTAACGCGGGCCATATAGCCGTGGTTGGCCATGAACTCCAGCACCGCGCTGCCAAAACCGCCCATCACACAACCGTCCTCAACGGTTAGCACCCGGTCGAACCGGCTAAAAATCTCATGCAGCATAGCCTCGTCCAGGGGTTTCACGTAGCGCATGTCGAAATGGGCGGGGCGGATGCCTTCTTTGGCGAGCATCCGTATTGCGTCAACGGCATAATTGCCGATGTGACCAATGGTCAGGATGGCCACCTCTTCGCCATCGCTCACTAAGCGGCCCTTGCCAATAGTTTGTTTTTCGAGCGGGGTTTTCCAGTTGGGCATCACGCCTTCGCCCCGTGGGTAACGAATGGTGAAAGCCCGTTTTCCCTGCTGCACCTCGTCAGACTGGGCAGTGAACATCATATTCCGCAGTTCCTGCTCGTTCATGGGTGCCGCCACAATCATGTTGGGAATGCAGCGCATATAAGCCAGATCATAGGCCCCGTGGTGGGTTGGCCCATCGGCCCCGGCAAATCCGGCCCGGTCTAAACAGAAAATAACGGGCAATTCCTGAATACAAACGTCGTGGATGACCTGATCGTAGGCCCGCTGCATGAACGTGGAATAAATATTGCAGAAAACCACTTCGCCCTGCGTGGCCATACCCGCCGAGAACGTTACGGCATGTTGCTCGGCAATGCCCACATCAAATGCCCGCGTGGGCATGGCTTTCATCATTATGTTCATCGACGAACCCGATGGCATAGCCGGTGTGACACCGACGATGCGGGCGTTTTTCTCGGCCAGTTCCACTAATGTATGCCCAAACACGTCCTGATATTTGGGCGGCTGGGGCGTATCATATATTTTCTTTTGAATAACCCCCGTTACCTTGTCGAACAGGCCGGGCGCGTGCCATTTGGTCTGGTCTTTCTCGGCCAGGGCATACCCCTTGCCTTTCACGGTGAGGATATGCAGCAGTTTAGGGCCGGGAATATTTTTCAGATCGTCGAGCACGCTCACTAAGTGATCGATGTCGTGGCCATCGATGGGGCCAAAATACCGCAGGTGCAGCGACTCAAACAGGTTGCTTTGTTCGAGCAGCGAACTCTTAACACCCGACTGTACCTGCGACACTAATTCCTGGGCTGTTTTTCCCAGCTTGCTCATCTTTCCCAGCAAATTCCAGACCTCATCCTTAACCTTGTTATAGGTTTGGGAAGTAGTAATATCGGTCAGGTACTCGCGCAGGGCACCTACGTTGGGATCGATGCTCATGCAATTGTCATTCAGCACAATGAGCAGGTTACTATCGGTAGCCCCGGCGTGGTTCATCCCCTCAAAAGCTTCACCGGCGGTCAGGGCTCCGTCGCCAATAACGGCAATATGGTTGCGCTGCGTGTTTCCCTGTAGCTGCGAGGCCACGGCCATACCCAAAGCCGCCGAAATCGACGTAGACGAATGCCCCACACCGAACGAGTCGTATTCGCTTTCCTTCCGTTTCGGAAAGCCAGACAGTCCTTTGTAAAACCGGTTGGTATGGAAATTTTCGCGCCGACCGGTGAGAATTTTATGGCCGTATGCCTGGTGACCAACATCCCAAACCAA
>JAYVAP010000282.1:0-3945 GCA_043750915.1 Spirosoma sp.
CTTGTTTTTTTGAGAAACAACCTGTACTTTAGCCCGTGGTCCGCAGGTATCCGGCCGATAAAATGAAAAAGATTGCCAACTGTCTGATGCTGGCGGGGGTATTGCTAACCGCCTGCCAGTCGAAACCGACCCTCTACGAACGCCTGTCAGCCACCCGCACCGGCATCCGGTTTGCCAATACCATCACCCCCAGCGATACCCTTAATGTGCTCAACTACAGCTACCTCTATAACGGGGGCGGGGTAGGCGTGGGCGATTTCAACCGCGATGGCCTGATGGATGTTTATTTCGCCGGCAATCAGGTGTCGTCCAAACTCTACCTCAACAAAGGTGATTTCGCCTTCACCGACATTACCGAAACCGCCCGCGTGCAAACCACCGGCTGGACCACCGGCGTTTGCGTGGCCGATGTCAATCAGGACGGCTGGCCCGATCTATATCTGTCGGTGGGCAACAACCCCACTAATCCCAAACCCGTTCATAACCGCCTGTTTATCAACCGGGGCCTGAAAAATGGTGTGCCTGTTTTCGATGAGATGGCCGAAGCCTACGGACTGGCCGAGGCCAGCTACTGCACGCAGGCCGCTTTCTTCGACTATGACCGGGATGGGGACCTGGACATGTATCTGCTCCGCAACTATCCCGAAATACGGGGCTCCAACACCCTGCGCCCCGTGCTGACCAACGGCACCCATCCCGATACCGATAAGCTGTTTCGGAACGACGGCCCGCACAACGGCCACCCCCGCTTCAGCGACGTGTCTCGGCAGGCAGGCATCACCACCGAGGGCTACGGCTTAGGCCTGGCCATCAGCGACCTCAACAACGACGGATGGCTCGATATCTACTGTGCCAACGATTTCATTTCCAACGATTTACTGTATCTAAATAACCAGGACGGCACCTTTCGGAACGTGGCCCGCACGGCCATGCGCCACCAGAGCTACAATGGTATGGGCGTTGACATAGCCGACATAAACAACGATACCCGGCCCGATATTGTGGAGATGGACATGCTGCCCGAGAGCAATGCCCGTCAGAAAAAAATGCTCGGGAGCCAGAACTACGATTTCACCCGGATGAGCACCGCCGACCGCTACGGCAATCAACTTCAGTATGTGCGCAACTCCCTCCAGCTCAACAACGGACCCGTTCCGGGGAAACCCGGCGAGATTACATTCAGCGAAATTGGCCAACTCGCCGGTGTCGACCGTACCGACTGGAGCTGGGCGGCTCTGCTGGCCGATCTGGACAACGACGGCTGGAAAGATCTTTATATTACCAATGGCTACCGAAAAGACGTTACCGACCGTGATTTTATCGTCTATAGCGAAAACGCGGGCATGTTTGGCAATAACGCAAACGCAGAAGCCCGCTATAACAAACTCGATGAACTGCTGCCCGAAGTAAAAATTCCCAACTACAGCTTTCGCAACCGGGGGGGCGAAGCAGGCCATGAACTCACCTTTGAAAACACATCGGCGGACTGGGGACTTAACCAGGCTTCCTACTCCAGCGGAGCCACCTACGCCGACCTTGACAACGACGGCGACCTCGACCTGCTGGTCAACAACATCGACGACGAAGCCTTCGTCTACCGGAACACCCTCGACCGGCAGGCGGGCGGGCATTCGCTGCGGGTCCGGCTCGACGGATCGAACCATTCAGCGGGCATTGGTGCCAAAGTAACCGTCTGGATCGCCGGTAAGCCTCAGCTTGCCGAGGCATCGGTGGTTCGGGGCTACGAATCGTCGGTGGAGCCGACGCTGCACTTCGGGCTGGGCAACAACCGGCAGGCCGATTCACTGCGGGTGCAGTGGCTGAGCGGGCATACGCAGTTGATACGAAACCCGCAGGCCGACACGCCAATTACCCTGCACGAGCAACAGGCAACCGCACTTGCTGCCCCTGCTCCCCGTCCGGTAGCCACCTGCTTCACCGACATTACGCCGGAACTGGGGCTGCGTTTCCGCCACCAGGAATCCACATTTTCCGATTTCAAGCAGCACGGCACACTGCCCTACATGCACTCCCGCAACGGTTTTGGCCTGGCCGTGGGCGACGTGAACGGCGACGGGCTGGACGACTTTTTTGCCGGTGGAACCTATGGCGGACACGCGGGCTGTTTTTTCCTGCAAAACAAAACGGGCCAGTTCGCCGAAGTGCCCCTGAAGGCCGATACCCTGCACGAAGACCTCGGCGTTCTGCTCTTCGATGCCGATAACGACCACGACCTGGATTTGTATGTGGTGAGCGGCAGCAACGAAAAAGTGTCCGATTTTAACGATTTCTACCAGGACCGGCTGTATCTGAACGATGGGCTGGGCCATTTCCAGCCCGGACCCAACGCCCTGCCCCCCATGAACAGCAGCGGCTCGTGCATAACGGCAACCGACTACGATAACGACGGCGACCTCGACCTGTTTGTGGGTGGCCGCATGACGGTGGGCCAGTATCCCAAACCCACCAAAAGCTATATTCTCCGCAACGACAGCCGACCGCCCAACGGGGCCAACAGGCAAGCCTCCGTGCGGTTCACCGACGTGACCAGGCAGGTTTGTCCCGAACTCGAAACGGCGGGATTGGTGACGGCAGCCCTCTGGACCGACTTCGATAACGATAACCGCACCGATTTGATTGTGGTGGGGGAGTGGATGGCCCCGCAGTTCTATAAAAATCAGGCGCAAAACTTCCGTAAACTGCCGCTCCTGCCCCAGGCTACCGGCCTGTGGAACAGCTTGGCAGGGGGTGATTTTGATAACGACGGCGACATCGACTATGTGGTTGGTAACCTGGGGCTGAATAGTCGCTACCGGGCATCGGTGGGAGAACCGATGAAAATTGTGGCGGGCGATTTTAACAAAGATGGGCTCTACGACCCCATCATGGGCCACTACTTTGCGGGCGAGTGCCGCCCCTCGGCTCCCCGCGATGCCATGATTCAGCAAATCGTCTCGTATCGGGCCGCTTATAAAACCTACCACGAGTACGGCGAGGCTACGTTCGACGATCTGTTTTCCCGCTTGGATACCAAAGATGCCTACCGGGCCGAAGTAACTGAACTGCGGACTATGTACATCGAGAACAAGGGTGTTGGGGCCGATGGGATGGTTCAGTTTGCCACCAAACCGCTGCCCGTGGCCGCCCAGATTGCGCCTATTTACGGGATGCAGGTGAGCGATATCGACGACGACGGCAACCTCGACCTGGTACTTACCGGCAACTTCTACGGGCCTGAATCCCACATGGGTCGGCTCGATGCCTTTGAGGGACTGTGCCTGCACGGCGACGGACGGGGGGGCTTCCGGCCGCTGGCCAACAGTGGTCTGCTGCTCAACGGCGATGCCAAAGGCTTAGCTTCCCTGGTGCGGGCCGATGGTTCAACGCTGCTGCTGTCGGCGATGAACGACGAAGGCATTCGGATCATGCGCATCAACCAACCTAAACCGGTTAAGTGGCTGATGCCCACCGCACTCACTCGCTTCGCTAACCTGATGTTGATCGGGAACCGCAGCCGCCGACACGAGTTCTACTGGGGAAGTGGCTACCTTTCGGCCTCCTCGCGGGCGTTGGGGCTGGGTAAATCGGTAAAAGGCTACGCCATGCAACGAAAAACGATTCCCGAAAAATGAAAAAAAAGCGTTGCCAGGCCTTCGTGGGCCTGTTGCTAATGCTCAGTGCGTGTCAGTCTACCGACACCAACGAGACCATCGATGAGGCTACGGCCCTTTTTCGGGAGGTGCCGACCACGCAGACCGGTATTGAATTTGCCAATACGCTGGCTCCCGACAAGGCATTTAACATCCTGACCTACAACTACTATTACAACGGCGGGGGCGTGGCCGTAGCCGATTTTAACGGCGATGGTCGCCCGGACCTGTACTTTACCGGCAATCAGGTGTCGAGTCGGCTATACCTCAATCAATCGGTACCGGGGAAAACAAA
>JAYVAP010000283.1:0-14047 GCA_043750915.1 Spirosoma sp.
GGGCAGTCAGAATAATAAAGCGGGGGGATTTGTCAGACTGCGCAGTCTGACAAATCCCCCCGCTTTATTATTCTGACTGCCCGCTGCCCGCTTAGTTGAGCCGCTCAAAAATACCGGCCACACCCTGTCCGCCCCCTACGCAGGCCGATACCATACCGTATTTCTGGTCGCGTCGGCGCATCTCATTCAGCAACTGCACCGACAGCCGCGCCCCGGTAGAACCTAAGGCGTGGCCCAGCGCAATAGCTCCGCCGTTGGGGTTGATCTTGCTGCGGTCGAGACCCAGTTCCTGAATAACGGCCAGCGACTGGGCCGCAAAGGCTTCATTTAGCTCAATCAGGTCGATGTCGTCCTGTTTGAGACCCGCTTTTTTGAGGACGATGGGGATTGCGGCTACGGGACCGATGCCCATGATTTTTGGTTCGACACCCGCTGTGGCATACGACACCATCCGGGCCACGGGCTTCAGATTCAGTTCGTTGACCAATTGCTCCGACATGACCAGCACAAAGGCGGCCCCGTCGGATGTTTGCGATGAGTTGCCGGCCGTTACCGAACCACCCACCGTGAACACCGGCTTCAATTTGGCCAGGCTATCGACGCTGGTGTCTTTTCGGGGGCCTTCGTCTTGTGCCACCGTCCACTGCCGGTTTTTTTTCTGGCCGCTTTCGGCATCGAAGTACGTTTCTGTGACGTTGATGGGCACAATCTCGTCGGTGAACTTACCAGCTGCCTGGGCGGCCAGGGCTTTCTGGTGCGATTCGTAGGCAAAGGCATCCTGCGCATCGCGGCTGATGTTGAATTGCTGGGCCACCTGCTCGGCCGTCAGCCCCATGCCGATGTAGTAGTCGGGGTGGGCTTTGGCGATTTCGTAGTTGAGGGCGGTTTTCCAGCCCATCACCGGCACTAATGACATCGACTCCGTGCCTCCGGCAATGATGCAGTCGGCCAGGCCAGCGTGAATTTTAGCCGATGCAATGGCAATGGCTTCCAGGCCGGAGCCACAATAGCGGTTAATGGTGAAACCGGGTACGCTGTTGGGCAACGACAACAAGGCAATGTAGCGGGCAATCTGCATCCCCTGCTCGGCTTCGGGCACGGCATTTCCAACGATTAGATCTTCGACCCGGGCCGGATCGAGCGCGGGTACCTGGCTCAATAAATGCTTGATTACGTCGGCCGCCATATCGTCGGGGCGGGTAAAACGAAGACCGCCACGCGGGGCCTTGCCCACAGCGGTACGGTATCCGGCAACAATGTATGCGTCCATAGTTGGGTTAATTTCTGGTAAGGCAGCCACCTCGACCCATAAACATCGGCCAGGCAGTTATCATTACAAACATACATAAAATTGGTATGTTTGCATACGGTTTACCTAAGCACTTTATGGCCAGGCAGCGGCCCCTGAAAAAACCGCCCCTGTTTCCGGGGGCGGCTGAATTTATGAGAGTTGATGGCAGAAACGGGCTGCTCAGAAATGCCGGTCACCTGCTTCGCGCTTGCCGAGCATAACTGCCCCCACCATTGCCACCAGAAACAGTATCGATGCCAGCTCGAATGGCAGGATATAATCGCTATAGAGCAGATTTCCCAGATTCTCGACTAATCCGGTTTTTGGGTCAAAGGCCGTTGCACTGAAGGTGGGAACCTGGGCACTTTTGGCCCGGAAAATGGTAATCAGCATTACCATCAACATGCCACCCACCACCACCGATGCCATTTTGGTAAGGTTTGTTTTTGAATCCTCGTCGTCCTGCCGCAGGTTTAGAAACATAATCGTGAACAGGAACAACACCATGATGGCCCCCGCATAAACAATGATGTTGACAGCCGCCAGGAACTGGGCGTTGAGCAGGATATAATGTCCCGACAGGCAAAAGAACGTGGCAATCAGCCCCAAAACGCTATATATGGGATTGCGGGCCGTAACGACACCAATGGCACTGAACAGGGTAAGTGCTGTCAGCAGCAGAAATAGGTAGCCGGTGGGGGTCAGGGACTTGAAAAAGGTGATGAATTCGTTCATGAGACAGGACCGCTGGTAGGTGGCAGAAAACGATTGGAAAAAGGCAGATAGGAATCAGGTGGCCGCCCGCGTCAGGCTGGGTTCGGTAGGCGTTGTTTTCACGTCTGAGTTGGCAATTCGAATGTAGCGGTCGTCCATTTGCTCAACCAGCTTTTCTTTGCCGTATACTACTTCGTCGCGCTGGGTAAAAACGGGCACCATGAGGTCGTGGCGCAGGTAAACGGCCTGTTTGGGGCAAGCCTCTTCGCACAAGCCGCAGAAGATGCAGCGCAGCATGTTTATTTCATACACGGCTGCGTATTTCTCTTCGCGATATAGTTTCTCTTCGCCTTTCTGCCGTTCGGCGGCCACCATCGAAATGGCTTCGGCCGGGCACGCCACCGCACACAACCCACAGGCGGTGCAGCGCTCGCGGCCCTGCTCGTCGCGCTTCAGAATATGATGCCCCCGGTAAATTGGCCCGAGGTATTTTTTCACCTCCGGATACTGGATGGTCGGTTTTTTGCGGAAGAAGTGGCGAATGGTGATGCCCAGCCCACTCAGCACAGCGGGTAGATACATCTTTTCTGCCATGGTCATTTCCTTATTGCTGACCTGAACAGCGCGATTGGTTAGTTGCATAAAGCCCCCAGGCTCCCAAAGGGAGCGTTTAGTTGGTTAAAGTTGTGGCACCGCTTCCCGCACTTCCCGTTTGGGTGTGCGGGTACGGGCGGTCGACAGCATGGCCATACCAATCATAACCAGGGCAATCAGCCAGCTGGTATACTTGATGTTATAGAGCAAGCCGGCTCCCGTAATGACTACGTTCAGGATAGACAGCGGGATAAAGGTTTTCCAACCTAAGTTCATCAGCTGATCGTAACGAAACCGGGGGACCGTCCAGCGAACCCACATAAAGAAAAAGATGAAAAAGAAGATTTTGCCAAACATCACTACCACACCGATAACCGTTGCCACGTTATGCCCAGCCACGGCACCGAGTGAATTTTCGAGTGCGCTGTTTACTTCATTGATAAATGGATAATGGAAGCCGCCAAAGTACAGACACGAAATAAATGCCGATGACACGAACATGTTGATGTACTCGGAGAACAGATAGAACCCCAGTTTCATGGAACTGTACTCGGTATGGTAGCCGCCAACGAGTTCGGTTTCGCACTCCGGCAGGTCGAAAGGCGTACGGTTACACTCGGCAAAAGAGCACGTCAGAAAGATAATGAAGCCCAGCGGCTGCGTGAACACGTTCCACTCAAAAAACGTCGCCTGTTCGTTAATGATGGCCCGCAGAGACAGCGATCCCGTCATCATCAGAATGGTTATCAGCGAGAGACCCAGCGCAATTTCGTAGCTGATATTCTGGGAAGCCGCCCGAATGGCACCCAACAGCGAGAACTTGTTGTTGGAAGCCCAGCCCCCCACCATAACCCCATATACGCCCAGCGAAACAACACCAAAAATATAGAGTACGCCGATGTTGATTTCGATACCCTGCACCGCCACATCGTAGTTAACCTTGTCCCATATGAAGCGGATGCTGTCGCCAAAAGGAATCACCGCGCTCGACATCAGGGCCGTCAGCATGGCCAGACAGGGGCCCAGAATAAAGAGCCATTTGCTGGCCTGCGAGGGGATAAAGTCTTCCTTAAAAAACATCTTTCCTGCATCGGCAATGGGCTGGAGCAAGCCCCATGGCCCCGCCCGGTTTGGGCCAAGCCGGTCCTGCAAAAACGCGGCCACTTTGCGCTCGGCGTAGGTAGAGTAGGTCGCAATAAGAAGTGTTATCCCGAAAATGGCGAGGATAATCAGCCCTTTGGCTGTTAATATGGGTAGTTCCATTCCGGTTAATTGAATTGGCGGTTTTCAGTTCGTGTTTGTGACGCGGCAGATCTATAGTTCCGGCTCATTGGCCGACGGCAACGTTCGGGCAAAACGTTCGGGCGGGAGCTGTTCAATGGCCAACTGGGTCGTATCGCGTTCGTCGTGAATGGGTTTATATTCGGCAGCCGCCAGCCGCTTGCCAAAGTTAGGCCTGATGGTATCGGCGCGGTATTTACTGGCCGAGATGACCGATGCCCGCGAAATTTTTGTTGGTCCCTCAATGGTCCAGTCGCTGGTATTTTTGGTTTCGAAGCGGCAGGTATTGCAGATAAACTCGATGGCCTCGCCCCACTCATTTTGCCGCGATGTTACCCGGATCACTTCTTCACCCCGATACCAGAGCGTTACATGTCCGGAGCAGGTTGGGCAGTCGCGGTGCGCATCAACGGGTTTGGAAAACCACACCCGGTTTTTGAAGCGGTAGGTTTTGTCGGTCAGGGCACCCACGGGACACACGTCAATCACGTTCCCCGAAAAATCGTTGTCGATGGCTTTCTCTATATAGGTGCCAATTTCGGAGGCATCGCCCCGGCCCAGCACGCCATGAACGCGTTTGTTAGTGATCTGATCGGCCGTTTGCACGCAGCGGTAGCACAAAATACAGCGCGTCATGTGCAGTTGCACGTAGGGGCCAATGTCCTGCTTCTCAAATGTCCGTCGGTCCTCTTCGTAGCGCGTGGTTGCTTTACCGTGGTCGAAGGCAAAATTTTGCAGGTCGCACTCGCCCGCCTGGTCGCAAACCGGGCAGTCGAGCGGATGGTTGAGCAGCAAAAACTCAACCACGCCATTGCGGGCTTCGAGTACGGCGGGGCTGGTTGTGTTTTCAACCACCATACCATCCTGCACGGCGGTTAAGCAGGAGGCTACCAGTTTGGGCATGGGGCGGGGGTCTTTCTCCGACCCGGCAGCCACCCGCACTAAGCAGGCCCGACATTTGCCACCGCTGCCTTTGAGGGGCTGGTAGTAGCACATGGCCGGGGGTGCCACCGCAGGGCCAATTTTGCGGGCGGCCTGCAAAATGGTCGTTCCCGGCTCCACCTCGACGACAATACCGTCGATGGTAACTTTCATTAATGGCGGTTTTATATCTTCCATTCGACTATAATCGGTACGTCGTTATCTTCTCAAATGCTTCTTCTTTGATTTGCTCAGCGTCTACCATTGCTAACAGTTGTTCGGCCGAGTAAACACCTTCAAACGCTTCGTATGCAGCATTACGGACTGCAAGTGGGAACGTCTCCTCTATAACAACCCGGAACTCTTCGTTCTGTAAGTAATGTCCACCTGCACTACGGCGTTTATTGGATTTTGCAATGCCCCCCAACGAGTTATCGATTGACCGATTCCACGATTTGGTGGTGCGCTGTTCGGCATGTTGCCTGACTAAATGAATCAATAAAACCAACAAAAAAGAATCTATCTTATTGATTTTGTCGTCTTTAGTCATTTCGTCCAATTCGTTTATTATAGCTAAAGCCCCTTCATAGTCGTGCTCTTCAACCATTTTACGAAGCATCGTCAATTCATCCATGATCGTGTTAGTTAAACGTCACACCAAGGCCATTTCGCCCCGGTACACGGCACCCGGTTGGGTCGCTTCGGCGGGATGGTCGATATGCCACTGAAACTCGTCGCGGAAATGCCGGATGGCACTCGCCACGGGCCAGGCAGCCGCATCGCCCAGCGGGCAAATGGTGTTGCCTTCAATTTTTTTAGCCACGTCGACCAGCAGGTCAATGTCCTGCTGATGCCCATGTCCGTGCTCGATGCGGTGCAGCACTTTCTCCATCCAGCCCGTTCCTTCGCGGCAGGGGCTACACTGCCCGCAGGACTCATGGTGATAGAATCGGGAAAAATTCCAGGTGTTCCGGACGATGCACGCCGTTTCATCGAACACAATGAACCCGCCCGAACCCAGCATGGTACCGGTTAGAAAGCCACCATCCGAGAGCGACTCATAGCTCATCAGCCGCTTTTCGCCGTTGGCTAACGTAAGTGCCAGATGGGCGGGCAGGATCGGGACCGATGAGCCACCGGCCACGAGGGCTTTCAGTTTATGGCCGGGCCGGATACCGCCACACCACTCGTCGGCATAGATAAAATCCTCAACCGGAAGGCCCAGCTCGATCTCATACACCCCCGGTTTGTTAATGTGGCCCGATGCCGAAATTAGCTTCGTTCCCGTGCTGCGGCCAATGCCAACGGCCGCGTAGGCATCGCCCCCGTTAGCGATAATCCACGGCGTTGTGGCAATCGACTCCACGTTGTTAACCACCGTGGGACACTGGTAAAGACCTTTTACGGCCGGAAAAGGCGGTTTGTTGCGCGGGTTGCCGCGTTTGCCTTCGAGCGATTCGAGCAGGGCTGTTTCTTCGCCACAGATGTAGGCACCCCCACCGGGCTGCACCACCAACTCAAGATCGTAGCCGCTACCAAGAATATTTTTCCCCAGGAATCCTTTGGCTTTGGCTTCGGCAATGGCTTTTTCGAGGATGTTGATTACATACATCAACTCGCCCCGTACGTAGATGTAGGACGTGTTGGCTCCCAGCGCAAACGACGAAATAATCATTCCTTCGAGAAGCAGGTGGGGGTTATTTTTCATCAGATAATGATCCTTAAACGTGCCCGGCTCCGATTCGTCGGCGTTGCAAACCAAGTAGCGGGGAACGCCCTCGGGCTTGGCCAGAAAGCTCCATTTCATGCCCATTGGAAACCCGGCACCACCGCGACCCCGCACACCCGCTTTTTTTACTTCCTCAACGATGTTTTCGGGGGTCATTGTCTTCACGGCTTTTTCTAAGGCCGTATAGCCGCCCTGCTTCCGATATACATCGAAGGTTTCGATGCCGGGAACATTGATATGCTCGGTTAGTATTTTCGTTGTCATTGCTTATTTAACAAACAGATCTAAATCATAACCAATTGATTCACAGAAGGAAAGGTTATCAAAAGCTTCACCTTTTTCCCGGCTGTACTTTCGCCACTGTCCGTTTAAATAATTATAAACGAAGCCTTCAGGAACATCATACTCCTCCACTAAGGTAGCTACTTTCTCAAAATCTTTACGGAAGCCCGCAGCAGAGACTTCAATAATCACCACATTTTTAAACAACGTGTTGTCATACAACAAAACGTCGGGTGTTGGACTGGTTTTACTCTCGTCGATCATTACCTCCGGAAAAGGTTCATACGAAATGAAACCACCCTCATATAAGCGATAAAGTCTCGCCGTAAGTTTGGCAATCACCCGCTGATGTTCTTTGGGTGCGTTTACGCCCATGAACGGAGGTATGTCCAGCATGATATACTCATTTTGAGAGTTCGTCGATAATTTCGTCTACGCGCTCGTTGGTCAGGTTCAGGTAGTACTGCTCGCGCACCTGAAACACGGGTCCCATGCCGCAGGCTGCCAGGCACTCTACTTCTTTGAGCGTAAACTGCCCATCGACGGTGGTTTGGCCGGTGTCGATGCCTAACCGTTGCTTCAGGTGGGCGTAAACTTCCTCGCCCCCCATTAGGCAGCACGGCCCCGTACGGCAGTATTCGATCACGTGTTTGCCCACGGGTTTGAGGTGATACATGGTATAAAACGTGGCCACTTCAAACACTTCGATGGGTTCGATGTCCAGCAGCTGACCCACATATTCCATGCCTTCGGGGCTGGTCCAGCCTTCCTGTTCCTGTAACAGGTGCAGCAGGGGCAGCAGGGCCGACTTTTGCTTGCCGACGGGGTAGCGGGCCATGATTTCGGGCACTTTCGCCAGCCGCTCCGGTGTGAATTGTATGGTAGGTTTGGTCTCGGTTGTCATTCGTTACAGAAGATATTCATCGTCAAAAACTTCTTCCCAGGTAAGTGGCGGGACATTTACTAAGGGAACGCCTATTTCCTCTTCCGCTTCGGCGACAGCCAGATCAAAAGCCCTGCTCCAAAGACCTTCAACAGCCTCGCCCGTTATCGATGGCGTTTCTGTCTGAATATCCTGGATCTCAATTCTGGCATTATTAATACTTCTGATCCAGCTTAGCGAACGCTTTCCTGACTGGATTTTCCATTTAATAATGTGTTTCATCAACCGTACAAGTTGACTTTTAACAGCCCGCCGGTCGGCCCTTGCCATAGCTTCTATCAATTGTTCAATCCCTTGTTCAGCCTCCATGACATCTCCTGATTGAAGTGATTTCTTTACTTCAATGGCGGTAAGATAATGTGAATCAACTACTAATTCCTGCCAGTTTTTCATCTGCGAAACCATTTTAGGCATCCAACTCACCGGCAATCACGTTCATGCTGCTCAAAATCACAATAGCATCGGAGAGGGTCAGGCCGGTACACATTTCGGGGTAAGCCTGGTAATAAATGAAGCAGGGCCGACGGAAATGCAGCCGGTAGGGTGTTCGCCCGCCATCGCTGATGAGGTAGAAACCCAGCTCACCATTGCCGCCCTCAACGGCGTGATAGACCTCGCCCACGGGTGCGTCAATTTCGCCCATCACGATTTTAAAATGGTAAATCAACGCTTCCATATTTTTATAAACTTCCTGCTTGGGCGGCAGGTAGTACTGGGGCGCATCGGCAAAGTGGGGGCCTTCGGGCAGGTTGTCCATGGCCTGCTGTATGATGCGCAGGCTCTGCCACATCTCTCCGTTACGAACCATGAAACGGTCATAAGTGTCGCCACTTTGGCCAATGGGCACATCAAAGTCAAAATCCTGATAGGACGAGTACGGATTCATAACCCGAACGTCGTAGTCGACACCGGCGGCCCGCAGGTTGGGGCCGGTAAAGCCATAACTCAATGCCCGCTCGGCCGAGATAGCTCCTACATCAACCACGCGATCCATGAAAATGCGGTTGCGGTTAAATAGGTTTTCAAACTCAGTCAGCACTTTTGGAAACCGGATCAACAATTCTCTGATCTTGCGGAGCGCGGTGGGCGAGAGGTCGCGCTCCATACCACCAATGCGCCCCATGTTGGTGGTCAGGCGGGCACCACACACCTCTTCATAGATGTCGTAGATGTGCTCCCGTTCCTGATAGATGTAAAGAAACCCCGTAAAGGCACCCGCATCTACGCCCAGAATGCCGTTACAAATGAGGTGATCCGAGAGCCGGGCAAGTTCCATCAGAATAACGCGGATGTACTGCGCCCGCTTGGGCACCTCAACACCCAGCAGTTATTCAACCGTCATGTGCCAGCCCATGTTGTTGATCGGCGACGAACAGTAGTTCATTCGATCGGTCAGGGTGGTGATCTGGTAGAAAGGCCGGCGCTCGGCAATTTTTTCGAAGGCCCGGTGGATGTAACCGATAGTTTGCTCACTCGAAACGATTTTTTCACCGTCCATTTGCAGAACGTTCTGAAAAATACCGTGTGTGGCGGGGTGCGTCGGTCCGAGGTTAAGCGTTGTCAGTTCGTTGACATACTGAACGGGGCCATTCTCATTGCGGGCGGGCAAACCGCTGCCCACACCATTTTTCGGGGCAATATCGAGTTCTTCGGTCATTTTGTAAAGAGTAAAAGGGCGAATGCGTAAAAGAATAGAGCCACTTCCGGCGTTTTATACCGGCGGCCCGGTTGCTTCTTTATTACATTCGTTCTTTGTTTATCGACCAAACAAGGCATCAATTTTATCCTGCCGCGTGTCGTCTTCCAGCGGATACTGTTTCAGCATGGGGTGGTAATCCATTTCCTCCATGTTCAAAATCCGGCGCAGGTCGGGGTGGCCCTCGAAGACGATGCCAAACAGGTCGAAGGTTTCCCGCTCCATCCAGTTGGCACCTGCAAACAGCGGAATTATTGTTGGCAAGCGGGCATCGGTGGCGGGCAGGTATACCTTAATCCGCAACCGAAAGTTGTTAACGAGGCTGTGCAGGTGATAAACCACGCATAGTTCTTTGTCGGCCGAATCCGGGTAATGCACGGCCGTTATATCGGTCAGAAAGCCTGCCTGATACACCGGGTGGGCTTTCAGGTAGTGAATGACGGAAACGATCCGGTCCCGGCCGGTCGAAAAAGTCAGCAGGTCATAGGGATCGTCAAAATCGCCAACCGCTTCGCCAAACTGGCTGATAATCGTCTGCGCAACCTCCTCGTTGGTCAGCATAGTGGGTATTAACTATTGTTCGATAGGCCGGATCAGTCCGGCATTTTCCCTACTGAATGCTGTAGGAGTTTAGTAGTTTGGTATACTCGTCGGTATTTCGCCGGCGCAAGGATTCATTTTTAGCCAATTCCTGTACCTGCATCACCCCATCCAGAATTTGCTCCGGGCGGGGTGGGCAACCGGGCACATATACATCTACGGGAATAATCCGGTCAATACCCTGCAACACGCTATAGGTATCGAAAATGCCACCGCTCGATGCACACGCACCAATGGCAATCACCCAGCGGGGTTCGGCCATTTGCAGGTAAACCTGCTTCAGAATGGGCCCCATTTTCTTGGCAATAGTGCCCGCTACCAGCAGCATATCGGCCTGACGCGGAGAAAAACTGGGCCGCTCAGACCCAAACCGCGCCAGATCGTAATGCGAAGCCATGGTAGACATGAACTCAATGCCACAGCAGGAAGTGGCAAAGGGCAGGGGCCAAAGCGAGTTGGCGCGAGCCAGACCAATGAGCTTGTCGAACGAAGTAGCCTGAAATCCCGGACCGTCATAACTCGCCGGGCCGTCAACTATCTTGATGTCAGTTGCCATATTAAAACGGGGTTGTTGCGTATGGGTGCAACGAGCAGAATACGGTTAAAATTCAGGTCGGGGTTTATTCCCACTTCAGCACGCCCTTGCGGATGATATAGTAAAAGCCCGCCAGCAACAGGCCCATGAACAGGACCATTTCAAGGAAACCGGTCATGCCCAGGCTTTTGAAGTTAACCGCCCACGGATACAGGAAAATCACTTCCACATCGAATAGCACGAACAGAATGGCAATCAGAAAGTATTTGATCGAAATGGGGGTACGGGCATCTCCCTGAACGGGAATCCCGCACTCGAAGGGATCATCTTTTTTTAGGCTATGGCGCTTGGGGCCAACGCTATGCGTCACAATCATCGTTGTCACGATAAAGCCCAGGGCCAGTCCTAACTGGATCAACACCGGCAGATAATCGGCCGGTACGTAGGTTGCATTCATAAGCAAGGTTGAGAAAGATGCCACAAAGGTAACGATAAAACCAATTGAGCCGCGCAGTTAAGTTGCCCGCCGGGCTGGCCTAACCACTGCTCAAACCCAACCAAACAACCGGATACAGTGGCTCGGATAAACCACAAAATAGCCGCAACTCAGCATGGGCTATAAACGCTCAAAGCCCTCACTGACGGAAAGGCTTTGGCCATAACGGGCATTGCTGGCCCATAAAGCGGGCAGGACGTGTAGGTTACCGGTTGATGATCACGCGCCGGGATACATCGAAGCCCGACGAGCGAACCCGAATGATATACATACCCTGTGACAGGCCCGTTAGATCGAGACTCTTAAGTTCGTCGAGCAGCGGAACCTCTCGTGAGAACAGTTGCTGGCCGGTGAGCGAAAACACATCAATGCGGGCATCTTTCAGGTTTTCGATGGTTTCGAGCGTGACAACACCATCGCGCGAGGGGTTGGGATAAACGCTCAGGCCACCCGCTGACTGATCGAACGTAAATGCCTTTGGGCTACTATAGGCCGAATAACAGGTTAGGCTGTTGCCGCCATTAAGCGCGTAAGTTGCCTTGGTGCGGGCGGTGTAGCTGGCCGTTACCACTACCTTAACCACCGCACCCGTCTGGGGTAGCAACTCGCCCCCCCGGCGCCAGTCGTAGAGGTCCGTTTGGGCACCCGTTGAGGCTGGTAGCACGGCCTGTAGGGAATAAGTGCCAATTTGGTTAATCGATGGAATAGGCACTTTGGGGCGCACCGTCAGGCCAATAGTCGATGACTGGCCCGACTGGCAACCGTAGATATTAATGGCTCGCGTACTATAAGTGCCTACTTCTTTAAGCGAAATTACTCTGCTGGTTGTGCCGTTGCTCCAGATAGCTGAACTGTTGACAGCGGTGTTTGCCACCAGCACTAATGAAGAATCGGCACAAACTTGCTGTTGGGTATCGGCTGTGCGCCCGGGCTGGCGGGCCAGCGAGATGGTTGGTGTGGCGGGCTGAATAGCGTCTGCCACATCGAGCGTGGGCGACAGATACGTGTTGCCCTCATTATCTTTAAGGATGGCGCGGTACATCCCCGGTTTAGTTACCGTAATTGCCTGGCTGGTCTGACCTGAGTTCCAGGTATATGACTTATACAGATCAGGCAGTTTGAGGGTTATTGCGTTGTTGGCTGGCACACACGCCACCGCAATGGGGGGCGACGGCAGGGGGGGCAGTGGCCGCGAACTGGAAAAGAAAACCACGTTTAAGCTCTCGAACCAGGCTTGCCCCAGTTGTTTCAGCCCTTCGCCACCAAAGTGAACACCGCCTTCGAAGCGGGGCACCTGAATATTATCAGTAAAAGGACCGGCAAAAACATTGTTGTTGTAGGTGTTGATCACATCGTTTTGCGCCTGAACAATATCCTGACTTACCTTCCCCAGGTTATATGACGATCGGGCCAGCACCCAGGCGGGATACCGTTGCGTATCGGATCGGGTTTTATTGACAATATACTGCATGTCGTCTCTATAGGACTGCCGGGTTGAGTTGAGCGGAACGTTATCATTCTCGCCCTGTTGCCACAATACCGCCCGAAGCCCCTGAAGAGAACAATAATATCGCAGGGCAATCACTAAGTTGGCGTAGGGCATACCAACCGGGAAGTTCTCGAACGGGGTACCCATCGCAAAAATATTCTTCGCTATTTTCCCCTCCGAACTCTCCCGCCAGTTTTTAATGACGGTTCCCTGCCAGGCCGTATTGATAAACAAAACCGGTACCTGATACTGCTTCGCTATCAAATCGCCCAGCACGCCCCAGCACCACGCGCTTTTGCCACGCGGCCCAATTAAGGCCCCGGCACTCAGTTGCTGAAAATTGGGAGCGGGCGGATCGGCTAACGAGTTGGGGGTAAAGTTATCGTACGTTACGCAGTTGACCCGGTCATCGGCGGCTCCAACCGCCCCAAAATCCTGAAATCCCTGCGCGTTCGACTGGCCGGTGATAATAAATACTTCGCCAATGCCAACCTTGCGGATTACATCGTTTCCCACAACTGCTCCACCCGAAAAAGCCTGTACTTCGAGCCGATACCAGCCACCTTTGGCCCGCAGCGGCCCCTGAAAAATGCCCCCCTTCAGATTGCGCTGAATGGTGACCCAATCCGTGTTGATGCCCTGACCCGCCACTTCGGCCTGTACCCGCGCCTGCACACTATCGATGGGCTGGTAATAATTACCAGATACGTAAATCGTACTCGTGTTATCGTTCTCCCGCTGAAAAACGGCCCGGCTTTCCGGGTACGTAATCTTGACCGCCTGACCAGCGGTTTGGGCCGATGCTGAAAAACTGGTAATCAGCCAACCGAAAACAACTATTCGAAGCAAGAAGTAAGGGTTGTTCATTTGGGGGATTATTAAGTTTCGCCCGGCTACCGGTTCTGCCAACGGGCAGTTACGCAGTGGATTGGGCGAAATCAGACTTCCAGGAATCCGTATATCTTTCTGCCAGGTCATTTTCCTGACACAGTACAAATTTAGCGCAACTATCCTTGATTAAACGGTCTTTTTTCTGTTAATATTACAGGCCCAGAATAATTCGCTTCGCAACACTAAAGCCATCTGCCTGCACCCGCAGCACATAGTGGCCTGATGGCAAGTCGGTCAGCACCAGCTGTTTCCGCTCGTCAAAAGAAGGCACAACAGTTGTTAGAATGAGCTGTCCGGTTAATGAGTGGATCGTTAGTGTTGCGTTGACTAAGTTTTCCTGCGTTTCTACCAACACAATTTTGTCGGGATTGGTGGGATTGGGATAAATGCTCAATCCGTTGTTATTGGGATCGGCCACGAACGCATAGGCCGACGATGGAGCCGAGAAACAGGTAAGTAGGGGCGAATAAATAATGGACGACCGGGCCGTGTAGCTGCCCGACTGATTTGCTTTGATGACGGACGTCTCAGTAGTCAGCGAGTCATTGTCGCGACGCCAGCGAAACTGGGTGCCATTGGTCGAAC